>JAQVLM010000071.1 GCA_028704125.1 Opitutales bacterium | reverse complement strand
GACACCGCCTTATCTCTGGCGAATGCCGTCTCGATCAACATCGAAACACCCGGGGAAAAGCATTGTGCGAAGCTTTCGGGGAAAAAGCGTTTCATCGAGGATATCATCGGGTCGCTTCAATACATTTCCCGCCAAACCGGCAAAGGAATGAAGCACTCCCGGGTCAGGCAAAGCACCCAGTTCATCGTCGGGGCATCTGACGAAACCGATGCCGAAATCGTCACCTACACGTCCGCCTTATACCGGAAACTCGGGCTCAACAGGGTCTATTTCTCGGCCTATCAACGGGGACTTGGCCGGAACGACATCCCTGGCGAACAAAGGGAAAGCGAGACCAAAGAGGAAGGTTTTTTGCGGGAGCATCGCCTCTACCAGGTGGACTTTTTGCTCAGGAAGTATGGTTTTGAAAAAGATGAAATCCCCTTCGATACCGAAGGCCACCTGATCCGGGACCGCGATCCCAAAAGGGTTTGGGCCGAAGGCCATCCCGAGCGCTTCCCGATCGACGTCAACACCGCGTCGGCTTCCGAACTCCTGCGTGTGCCGGGAATCGGCCCGGAAACCGCAAAGCGGATCGTTCTGCAACGCAAGACCGGACGGATCAACTCATTCGATCACCTGCCATTCAAAGGCAAACGCCTGAACGATGCCCGTGCGTTCCTCAAGGTTTAGCCGCCCGCATCAACCATGCAGTCAATCCCACGGGATCGGACCACTGCGGATTATGATCTGCTTCATAGTCCCAAACCACCCATCCACGCGCCCTCGCCCGCTCCGCCGAGGGAAAGAAGGCGTCGTCTGCGGGCGTTTTGCCCGAATCATGGGTCAGAATGAAAACGGATCGTATCGCACGTGCCGCTTCCTGATTGGATAGTTTGATATCTTGGATGACCGTCTTCGTCGGGTGTGGGACATCATGGGGGATCGGGGTTTCGGGAGTAACCCACTCTGGCACCAAATATGCCTCTGACCCGGACAAATCCCACTTTAGCAAATCATTGAGGCTCTCGCCATTCTCAGGAAGCAAGGCGTCCAGGTACACCAGGCAACCGATTCGCTCCGGCATCCGGTCAGCCACACCCGTCACAACCATTCCGCCATAGCTGTGGCCAACCAAAACCACATCCTTCAAATCCTCCCATAGGATCACATTCACCACATCCTGAATGTGCAAATCCAGATCAATGGCTTCATTCGCCAAATGGTTCCGCTCTCCTTGGCCGGTAAGAGTGGGCCGGTATACCGTGTGACCCTCCGCCCGAAGGAGTCGATCGACCTCCCGGAAAGCCCAGCCACCTCCCCAGGCTCCATGCACGATAACAAAGGTCTTGGGACCCAAGCCATCCATAGTCTTGGCTCCATCCACACACGGAACCGGGTTTTCCGCGGAAAGGAAAACGCCACTCACGAAAAGGGCTACAATGACGAAGAAACGAAGCGGGGTGCTACTCATGGTTTTCTCTTATCGCATCACCGTGAGTTCTGTCAATTCCCACACAAGAATCGACAATGCGAGACGACAGGCCCCGTTCCCGGAGCATTCATTCCCCTGAGTTGAGCGGGACCATGGCCTCCTGAGGAAGCGAGGCCGCTTCAGCGCCGGAGCATTCTCAGCAGAGAATCCAGCCGAGTGATCACCGCATCCGGATGGATTCCGTTGCAACGGGGATCCCCCTCCCTCCGGCGCAGGGATCGTTGGTCACCCGCAAAGAGGGCGGTCCGGATTCCACATTGAACCGCCGGAACCACATCCTTCAGCATGTCGTTTCCGACGAACAGGCATGCTCCCGGCCCAATCCCTCGCGCCTCCAAAGCCGAACGGACTTGCTCATACATCCAGGTATCGGGCTTTGCCCGTCCCCCTTCCCATGACCACTGGCACAACCCTGGATCAAAGCCATGGCCGGCCAGAACGGTTCCTGAAAACGCCTCAAAAAGCAGCGGGGTGTAGAACTGCGCATTCGAAACAATCCCCAATGCAAACCCCATCTCCTTCAGCGCAGCCAATACCTCATAAACACCGGGCATTGGCCATACCGGATTGATCCTCGCTTCCACTTCAATCGAGATCTGCTCCAAGTCGTCCTGCGAAAACACACGGTCCGGAAACAATCTGCCCAGTATCGATCCCCACACCGCGCGAATATCCACTTCCGGATGCGGAATCCCTTTGTTTCGGGCGCTCGCGTGGAAACCTGCGATCGTTTCCCGATAGGCATCCCACAGCGATGCATTGTCCGGCGGAAGACTCCATCCCATCGAAGCAAACGCTTGCCTGAAACGTTCCTCGATTCCGGATCCCTCTACCCCTTCGATATCTCCTGATGCCGACGCGAACAGCGTGCCATAAACGTCGAATACCACCGCCCGCACTCCGGATAAGTCAGCGGAAACTTCGCCCGCTCCGGTCGGGATGGGATGAAGCTCGTGAGATAATGCCCGCATTCGGGAGGGAAGACATACCATAGCCATCGGAAAAACTGGGTTGAGGGTTAGCGGGATCCGCATGAACCTATCCGGAGAGGGCGGTTTTAAGCAAACGAAGGTTTCCAGGATCGAGAAAGGACATCAATACAGCGTGTTCATCCGCTCCCCCGATATCCATGGCCCCCGAAACCCGGCCCTCCATCAATCGCACGTAACGTTCCCATAGGCGTCCGACATAGGCTTCCGGAGAATAGTAGGTCCGAAGGGATTCCGCATCGGGTATCGGCTGGGACCCGGTATCCATCCCGGCGGGACGCAACCGCTTCCTGAGTCCAGGGTCCCCTGCCACCTTACGAATGACCTCCGACTGCGCGACTTCCCCAAGAAAACCGAAATCAATCGTATCAGTTCCATTCGTCGCCGCCTCCCAATGGGCGTTCAGCCGGGCCGTATTCCATTCCTGTCCATAGGCCGCATAGAGCTTGCGAAAACCGGAATCCATGCGGCGACGCAACTCCGGCACATCGATCCATCCCAGCTCCACGTCGAGCCTCTCATACAAACTGCCCGGATTCCAACCATGGTCACCGAAATCCCGGGTCACCTGATCAAGGTTACGCCCCGCCAATGGCTTCCCGGCAAAAACCGGCTCCAAAAAAGCCAGGCCGAACCCTTCCTGCACCGAGGTTGTCAACAGGCAATTCGCCCGACTAAAGATGGATGGAAAATCAAACGGAATGTTCTCGGCCCAACCCAATTCCACCGGCAGCCGCAGATCACTCGCGAGCCGCTCCCAACTACCGTGTATCGCCAACCAACGGGGATTGGCCGGCCCCATGGTAGTGGCGTAGAGGTCATCGGAGGACCCGGTTGCAGCCAACAAAAGAAACTCTCCGATGTTTTTCCTCCGAATCCCCCGGGTCGGGTAAAGAAACAGTTTCCGGTCACGCGACAGAATACTGCCATTCGCCCTTTTCCCCGAATCGGACCCGGATGACTCCGGAAGCTGCACCGGATTTCCGATGTTGCATACCCGCTCAGCAGGGATGCCGGCACGCTCCAAAACCAACGCATCCCGCTGGTTGATGACCGCATAAGAGATCGATTCCCCGATCGGATACAACGGACAAGTGCCCTTGTTTTTCGCGAGAACACGATAGTTCTCGGGCCTCCCGTCTTCGGCAAAATCGTGCAAATGCATCAAAACCCGATGCCCTTGCTCAACTAGAAACTCAACCGCACGGGGCATCTCCGGGTTTTTGCCCAGAGTCGGGTTGTGAATGTGCCAGATGTCCGGTAAGGATCCTCCGAAAACCGCCTTTCCCGCTTCCAGTAGCTGCGCCCCCAAGGGACTCGAAGACTCCGGAAGCGGATCCGTGCGATAGGCAAGATCCGGAACCGCCTTGACCGGAACCGGCCAGGAATCCGGCGAAACCTCACCCGAAAGCAACCCGACCTCGGCGCCCCTGCCAAGCAAACCGGGCAAGGTATTCTGGATCACCCGGGTCACGCCTCCCGGCTTCAAATGATGGTGAACGATGCAGATTTTCACGACCGTTAAGAACCGCTTCCGCTTATCCCGAACTTTTCCCGGTATTCCGGAAGTGTGATCATCGGGGGGCGTTCCTCCTCAATGATCTCGTGCACCACCTGCTCGTAGGAGTTGTCATGTGCCTGGAATTGCCGGTAGAGGTTCGAAAGCTCTGGCAAGCCATCCACGGTTCCGTGCATCTCGAGCCGATGCAAAAAGCTTTGGAGAATCCCAAATGACATCTTGCCCAAATCCTGAGTCGACTGATTGCGGTGAACCCGCTGGTCCAAATCCGTTTGCCCGAAGGCATCCAGCCCATACTCACGATACACATCCAGGATGTGCGAAGTCTCCACACCATATCCAATCGGAAACGGCAGTTTCTCCAACACATGCCGCCTCACCGCATATTCGCCGGACAAAGGCTGCACCAACGCCGTGAGCTCCGGATAAAACAACGAAAACAGCGGACGCACCAGTATCTCCGTAACCCGCCCGCCACCCGATGGTCTCACTCCGTGAGAGAACGCCAGCGGCCGGTCGTAGAAGGCCTTCACGTAATGAATGCTGTCGCGGTAAATCAATGGTGCGACCAGCGCATAACAAAACCGGGGATGAATGTTCGCGATATCCGCATCCACATAACAAATGATATCCCCCTTAAGCTGGTAGATGGCTTTCCACAGGTTCTCCCCTTTTCCGCGTTTGAAACCTTGTTCCGGAAGGATCTCCGATGAAAGATAAACATCCGCTCCAAACGATGCTGCCACCTCACGGGTCCGGTCACTGGACCCGGAATCAATCACCGCGATCTCATCCACCAACGGATAGCGGTCCATCAACTCGGACTTGAAGATAACGATCTCTTTCCCAATCGTTTTCTCTTCATTCAGCGTGGGAATACAGAGCGAGATCGACAAGCCCTTCTTTTCCTTTTCCTCGATCATCGCCCGCAGATCCCAGAAGGCGGAATGGTGAAACGTTTGCTCGCGGATCCAATGTTCAATCTTCTGCATCACAGCCTCCTTGGTCAATTGCCATCAATACCCCGATCAACTGCGACAATCCGGTAAACAGGGGCTCAATCCGGATGCTCTCCTCATCCGTCTGCAAACCGGAGCCCTCGGTGAGACCAAGCGTCAGAGCGGGAATCCCGCGGTCGGCGGTTGAGGACAACATCCCCACACTCGGCGCGATCTTCGGTTCAATCCCGAGGCTTTCCATAACCTTGCGGCCGGCAGTCACCAGAGGATGCCCGAAGGGGATCCCTCCAATTCTGCGACGCGACACCACTTGAAACTCCACATCCACATTCCTTTCCGCGCGGATCTCCGCGACGATAGCCTCGATTTCGCGGCGCACAGCCGACACTTGGCCGGCAGCTTCGCTGCGAACCTCCAACTTCAACCGCGCCCGCGTAGGCGGCACGTTGTAAGAGGAACCCGCGCTGACCGATCCCAGTATGATCGAGGTCCTCGGCACCGATGCCAAACGGATCGACAACAGTTTTGTGATTAGCTCGCTCAAGACCGCCACGGCACCCCGTCCGCTGGATTCATCCCATGTCGAAACCGGAGCGACCTTCAACACAATCTCTCCACGTAACATGCCCAAAACCGAATAACTCAAACGCCCCAGATGGACGCCCTCCACACAGATCGCGGAATGAATGGGTACCGTCGTGTTATCGAGGAAAAAACCCAAACCGCTGAGATCTCCCCGGCCCAAGGTTCTCGAAGACGCCTGCAACACCAGATTGCTCTCCAGTTGGATCCCCAAACGATCCAGTATCCATGGCAGTGAAAGCACGCTGGCCAGCCCGATACTGTTGTCCGCTATGCCCGCACCCGTCACCGCGTCCGGACTCACCTGCATGGTATGGCTCACCGACTCATCATGAACCGTGTCCGCATGAGCCACCACAAGGATATTCCGTTCGCCCGTCTTCCCAGGCAGAATACCGCTCGCGTTGTTCATCTCGTCTGCCGATATGCTCTGCAGACCCGCCTCCGCGAAGCGGTTCCTGACATACTCAATACGCGCCTCCTCGCGGAAGGTGGGGGCCGGTATCTCCCCGACCATCACCGCATTCGCGAGAATCAATTCCCTGCATTCCCGCAAGGGCGTACGCATATCAGGCAGTCGATCGAGTATGGATTGAATGTCGGATTTCGAATCTGGCATAACCTGAACAAGGCTCAGCTCCACAAACGGCAACCCGCCGTTCAAAAACACATATGAAGCTTCCCTTGAAGCCTTATGCTAAAGTCAAAACCCGATCCATCAAGCCAAAAACCGGGAACAACGCCCCCAACCAAACATTCGATCGCTCGCGTGGCGGATGAGCGGAGGACACTCATCCCTACCTAAAACGGGTATCCCATAGCAGCGGGAGCATCCTGCTCGCGCCGCTTCGACTTCCGCTGTGAATCAAACCCGGTTCAGGCGAGATCGTCGGTGGTGGAATCGCTGTGTTTGCCGGGCTTTTCGGTCGGGATAACGTTATCCGTGCGCACCACCAAAACCGGCTCCTTGGTCTTGATGAACACCTTGTGCTCTTTGAAAAACTTGGCGGACACCACTTCACACGCTTCACCGACTTTCTTGACCGGCATGCGCCTGCCCTTGGGCGAGGCATTAAAATCGTAGGCGCCACGGAAGATCCGCTCCAAGGCAACAAAAGGGCTGTCCTCCTCGGGGATCTGAACCACCCAGCCCGTGAAATCCTTGCCTTCAAGTTCTCCTGCAGGGTCCGACACAAGGATGACATGCTGTTTCTTGACCGGAGGTGGTTTGTCTTCGATCTCATCCTGGATACGCACCTCTTCCTCGAGTTCGTTGAGGATCTGTGAAACCACCCTTACATCCAGTTCATTGCGATGCAGGATCATTTTAACCAATTCGAGATCGACCTTTGCCATACCAATCAGGACATGCTTCGATCACGAACTTGCCAAGTCAAAAAATCACCCTTTCCCCCAGGTATCCTAAATCGGAAAACATCCGCAGAACCCCCGGAAACGCCCTTCCTATCGGGCAACCAAAACGGTCAGGACTCACCAAATTTATCGAACAATCTTTTCTCAGACGGCCCATCTCCGATCAGCAGCAATTCTTCTCCAGAGGCCAATGGCCGCAGCGGCTGCACATCCATCTGCTTTCCGTCCGGACCAATAACCGCGATCACGTTACATCCGGTCGACGCACGTAATGCGAGCTCCACAAGGTTTTTTCCCACAAGGGACTCCGGCACAGGTGCCCGGAACACACTCAAGCCCTCGGCGATCAGGAGCGTGTCGCTCTTTTGCAAATAGTTGAAAATCAGGTTCGAACCCATCGAGGAATACGACAATACAATATCGGCACCCGCCCGATGAAGCCGCTGAATGTTTTCAGGATGCGTTGCCCGACTGATGATTTGAATGTCGGGCCGGAGCTTGCGACAAAAAATGGTCAGGTAGATGTCCATGTCGTCGTTGTGGGACGTGATCACAACCGACTCCGCCTCAATGATTCCGGCGCGTTGAAGCACTTCAAAGTGGGCTGCATCGCCCTGTACGCCTTTCTCGCCCAGCTCATTCAACGCTTCTTTCTCAAGCTCGATGATCCGGTAGTCGATTCCTTGCGTGCGAAGCGCCTCGGCCACCGACTGTCCGACGCGACCAGCACCAATCACGATCACACGGGCCTGCTCAAATGCCGGATTTCGGTAGGCTTCATCGAAACGTTCAAGCTGCTCGGCGGTTCCCGCCACGATCATCACCGAATTGAACTCGATTTTCGTGTCCGGCCCAGCCAAGCGGAAGCCCCCGCGCTCCCAAACCCCAATCACATTGACGCCTAATCGGTTCCGAAGACCCAATTCCGCAACCGTGTGATCCACCAGAGCGGTTCCGCGGGCCGCCGCCTCCGCAATCAACAAACGATCAAAACGTCCGATCACATGGGCGGAGGCTCCTCCGCCCACCACGCGCCTTGCAAGGGCTTCGCCCATCATCTCGCCCAACTGAAAGGCAACCGTTCCCCCTGCAAGCCGGATCACATCCGCAGCCGCCTTCCCGGATGCCGTGCATACAATCGGAATGGTCTTCGACAAATCCCGGATCGAGAAAGCCGTATTGGCATTCCACACGTCATCACCGGTCACCGTGACCAGAGCAGCCCGGTCCAAGCCAGCGCGTTCGTAGGTCTCCATTCTCGAAGGATCCCCGCTCATCACGCTGATCCCTTCGTCCAAAAGCGGAACACCCTCCTCCTCGTCCTTACAAATGACAACATACGGCTTGCGGTAGCGCTCCAGCTTCTCCACAAGCGCCCGCGTGATCGAATTGAAGCCCGTGATAATCACATGCCCCGAGAGGTCCTCGTCCACCTCATCGGGGAGGCGGCCACGGGACTGACGCTCCATCCAAGGCGCGTAGAAGAACTCAATCAGGGTAAATGGCATCAGGATCAGCAGAAACACCACCCCCGAAAGCATCACCACGATCGAGTATATCCGCCCCAGATCGGACTCGAACGTGATATCCCCAAAACCCAAAGTGGACATCACCGTGAAGGTCCAATACACCCCCGTGATCCAACTGTGGTGCTGTCCCTCGCGCTCCATGAGCAAATGAAAACTCACCGAATAAGCGGCGATCATGAGCACAAGCGTCAGGATGAGCTTAACGAGAAGGCGGGTGTTGCGCCGGGTGGATCGTTTCCCCATGTAGGCGGCTACACCTGATACCAGCGTCTTCACGTCTACTCAGTTGAATTGGTCCCGTTGAGTCACGGTTCAGCGCTCGATCACGCGCCCTGCCCGGAAAAACTGCTTCGATTTCACCCGGCCGGACTCGTAGAAAAGAACAACCTCACCCTCGAGTTTTCCATCCTGGAAATTGCCATTCATCCGCACTGATCCAACCTCGTAATACTGAACGATTGGCCCATGCCTCACTCCATTTTCGAAGACCACCTCGGTCTCGATCTTTCCGGACTCATAGTATACCCGCTGCGTTCCTTCCGGTAGACCATTAATAAACTGCATCTCCGAACGCAAAGCACCCGACTGGAAATACAGCTTGGTAATTCCCTCCTTGATACCATTCTTGAAAGTCGACTCCCCTTTGACCGTACCGTCCTGGAAAAAGTTCCGACTCACCCCGTTTTCGAGCCCGTTCACCAAATTGCTTTCCCGCTCAATTACTCCAGAGGCGTAGTATTCCCGGCAAATGCCATTCAGATTGCCGCCACTCACGGTGAACTCGCGCTTAATCCTGCCAGACGGAAAATACTCGCGAAACACACCATCCGGCAAACGACCGGACCTCAGCCGGAAAGTCCCCTCCTTCACCCAGCCTCCCGATCCAACCAGCTGGTTATTCACCGAAAAGTCAAATAGCCCGGGAGTCCTCACAGGATCCACTTCCCGCATGGTCATCACCCGGAGTTCGTAAATCACCTTTCCTCGCCCATCCTCCACTTTCTGGACCCGATCCTTCGAAAGGGTCACCGAACGTCCGCCGGAGTCATACATGAATATGGCCTCAAACTCTCTCAGATTCTGGACATCCTGAATCACCTGACCATCCCGCAAGTAAATCGTATCCGCCTCGAGCGCGAACGGCAACAGGGCAAACACCCCGCTCAAAACTCCGATAGCCCACTTGTTCAATATCGAGAATGCTTTCATGACAGATGATGCGGAAATCAGCCACATTCAGGCATGGACCATGCATGTTCCACCCCAACGAAGCCGAAAGCAACCGATTGGACGGCATCGGGACAGAATGTGTTCACCGGATCCCCGATGAACTCCAGCGTCCCGAACAACTCCATGGATACCCTTCGCATGCACCTATTCAAAGCCACGATTCCAATGCTTGTCAAACAAGCCTTTCCCAAGTGACTGCTTCCGTACACGAAAGCGCCTGAATCAGGATAGTTCCAACAGGTAGACTCCGCTATGTCACCTTTAACCGGATCTATCCCAATTCAGGCGTCCTTATCATTCCAACAAGATCCAAATCAATGGGTTTGTGTGAGAGAAATAGAACACCCACACACGCATCATGTCAATAGCGATCCCACAAGATCTTGTGGGTTTAACACAATATTATCCCATATTTTGGGTCCCGACGGAACAATCAGCGACCCACCGCTCGAAAGACTCGATTCAAAAGTAAATCTCGAGCCTATCCACGGCTCACCACGGCCAGGCATACCATGCGACCCCCTCATACTTCAGGTCGGAT
>JAQVLM010000070.1 GCA_028704125.1 Opitutales bacterium | reverse complement strand
CTAATTAGCCAATTAACTCCATTGGCGTTGTTAGAAAAAATAGATCCCGGAACGGCTAAAACATCTTTGTTGTAATCTAGGGCTAGGCGAGCCGTGATTAAAGATCCGGATTTGATCGCAGAAGTGATGTGGTCATATCCGGGCGCGATGTCCGTGGTCAGGGGTCCCAGCGTGTAGAACGGGGCTTCATGGCACCACTCAAGCTGCTTGAGCATATTGTCCTGGATCATGTGCATCGGCACATGCCCCGGGCCCTCATTCATCACCTGAACATCCTGGGCCCATGCCCGTGTGGTCAATTCACCCTGCACCATCAACTCGCCATACTGGGCCTCATCGTTGGCATCCGAAATCGAGCCGGGACGCAGCCCATCGCCGATGGAAAACGCCACATCATACGCCGCCAGTATCTCGCAAATCTCGTCCCAGTGCGTGTAGAGGAAGTTTTCCTGATGATGCGCGAGACACCATTTCGCCATGATCGCTCCACCACGGGAGACAATCCCCGTCATGCGCTGCGCGGTTTTGGGCACAAACCGCAGCAACACCCCCGCGTGAATCGTGAAATAGTCTACCCCCTGCTCCGCCTGCTCGACAAGCGTATCGCGGAACAGGTCCCAGGTAAGCTCCTCCGGCCGTCCACCGACCTTTTCCAGTGCCTGATAAATCGGAACGGTTCCCACCGGCACCGGACAATTCCGCAGGATCCATTCACGCGTCTGATGAATGTTCTTTCCTGTGGATAGATCCATGAGGGTATCGCCCCCCCATCGCACACTCCAACGCATCTTTTCAACCTCCTCCTCGATAGAGGATGTCACCGCCGAATTCCCGATGTTCGTGTTGATCTTCACCAGGAAATTACGGCCAATGATCATCGGCTCCGACTCCGGATGATTGACGTTGCACGGGATGATCGCACGGCCCCTCGCGACTTCGGAGCGAACAAACTCCGGGGTGATCTCCCTAGGGATTGCCGCACCCCACGCCTGCCCGGGATGCTGATGCTGCAAGGAGTTGGCCGCCGCATCGGTCCGCCCATCCGCATCACCCCTGATCGACTGCAGCCGCATGTTCTCGCGGATCGCGACGTATTCCATCTCCGGAGTGATGATACCCTTGCGGGCGTAATGCATCTGGGTGACCCTACACCCCGGCTTGGCACGCAGAACCCGACCGTGGGTCCCATTGAAAACCCGCAACGGATTCCGCCCATTGGCGGTAGCGGCTTTATCGGCGTGGACCTCACTCAAATATCCATCGTCAATCGGCTTCACCTGCCGTCCCTCAATCCACTCCACATCCCCCCGCTCCATGATCCATGCCTCGCGGCTGCGTGGCAGGCCTTTTTCGCAATCCCCATGGAAGGAAGGATCACCCCACGGACCGGATGTGTCATAGATCCGGATCGGATCATTGGGGGTCTCGGTGCCATCGGCATGACGGGTCGGACTGAGGCTCACCTCACGCATGGGCACACGCAGATCGGATCTGGAACCGCTTACATACACGCGACGACTGCCGGATGATGATGGAATTGTAATTTCTGGATTCATGGACATGGTTTGAATGGCGAACAATCCAACGTCCCCGGTCCGGCTTCGATACGTCCATCGAGTCTTCCCTACGTCGGCATTACCCGCATCAGGTTCTCCGGGTCACAAAAGGATCGTTTTGCTTCTCAGGCCCCGCCGGGACCACCCCTCTTCATAAAACCCCATTCCTTACCCACGTCCCGGAAAATGGCAAGCACCATCACCGGATTTACCATGCCATCTCCCAACATAAAAACCATGGGACCACTACCGCTATTGACATGACCCAAGTGCGAGCCTCACAAAATCGCATCTGATAAAGTGTTAACACATGTTGCGCCCACGGTCGTCGCAGAAGGAGCATGAATCAACGCGATCCGGAGATCCTGTAATAATCAAAGTCTGCAAATCCACCGGGTTCACCCGTTGCCTGAACGAAGAGACCGATCCGGTAGCCCATGAAGTGCGGCAAGGTGTAGGACATCTGAAGCACATCGCCGAGCGAATGCCATTGCTTGCCATCCAAACTGTAGAAGAACCGGGCCTGATCAATGCGATCCCTGAAATCACAGCTCACCTTCAGATAGACATCTTTGGCATCGGGTTCCAACGGAACCGAGGAACGACTGACAGCCGCATCGACTTCTTCTCCAACCTGCTCCACTACGAGACTCAGGCCGTTGGCGCCCTTCTCGACTCCCACCCAACCGTAGCGTTTTTGGAGCGCGATAAGCCCGGCGCGATCACCCACATTCAACCCGTCGGTTTCCACAGCGGTTTCCACCGAACAAACCGGCCCAAAGGTCCGCTGCGTGAGCATGTTGCGGGTCTCCAACACATGCGCATCCCGACGGAATGCATGCAGCCTCAGGAAACCCGGACGCTCAGTTAGCGACCATGCGTCCGGATTCGGCAGATGGTTCCACTGCCATACCAAAGGCAAATCAGCGGATCCAAGTGCCCGATCAAATTCATCGGATCCCACGATTCCAGCGTGACGATCCTCCGGGGCCTTTATGGGAAGCGATTCCGGCGCTTTGCCATCCACTCCGATTACGGGCCACCCATCCACCCACTCCACGGGGACAAGGTAAGGGATGCGCCCAACCGCTCCACAATCCTGAAAAAGGTAGGCATACCACTTGCCGTCCGGGGTATCAATCAAGCCGCCCTGGGCAATCCCACGGTCCTTGAAGGCCACCCTACCCTCCCACGGACCGGTGAGTTTGTCCGCGCGGTGGACCAGCACGGTCCGCATATCGTTTTTCGGCCATGTGATGTTGAACAGATAGTATTTTCCATCGTGCCGGAACAGCTGGGATCCTTCGGCCGGCAGGCCCGGCTCTCCTCCGGCAATTCTACCGGCATCCCGAATGATCACCGTCTCTTCAGTGCCCGCTTTGATTCCCCGTCCGCCCGGATTCAACTCAACCAGGCGCAAATCACCTCCACCGTAGATCATGAAGACACGTCCATCGTCCTCGAACCAAAGGGTGTGGTCATGCAAAGAGGGCTCAAAATCAAACGTCTCCCATGCTCCACCTTCAATATCGCGGGTGGAGTAAACATGAGTCTTTCCACTGGTGCTCGAAAAAGTGCTCACATAGTAAACCCCGTCATGGTATCGCAGACTACTCGCCCATGAGCCGGCACCATAAGCATCTGCTCCATCTTCCAAGCGCATTTTGGCATTATCAACCAGGGTATCATAGGCATAGCCAAGCATCTCCCAACTCACCAAATCCTTGGACTTCATGATCGGCAAACCCGGATGCATGTGCATGGTGGTGCTGCTCATGTAGTAGGTGTCGCCCACCCGGATCATCGCCATGTCCGGAACATCTGCCCACATAATCGGATTGGTGGCATGCACATCCGGTTTCGACCGAAGCAAACGCACCCCGAAAACACGAGAGGAAACCCCATCCTTGCCCGAGAAGCGAACCGTAACCAAACCATCTTCTCCTGCCCGCAAAACGGATTCCGTCAGCGGATGAACTTTCCGCTGAAACCCATCCTCAAGTGCAGCATCCAGCGTCCAGGTATCCAAAAGCACTCCATTGGCAAAAACCTCACCATCCCCTTCCCTGGCACCTTCCCGCACCAGGATTTCCAGCATGGCGGCTCCGGCATTGCCTGCATTGAGAGTGTATGAAAATGCGGCGCCCTCGCGCCAACGCATCCCGGCATCGATGCCCGTCGATGAGTCGGTTCCACTGAAGCCATGTTCCACCTCGGACTGCTGCTCTCCCACCGCCACATAGTCCAATGTCGCCGCTTCGCGCGCCGCATTGCGACGTTCCACCTCAGCCAGCTCAGCCTGCCTCGTCTCAATAGCAGACGGCTCAAGCCATTCCCAATACATCTGGTAGCGCTGATCGTGCAACCACGAGAATGGCTTCAACAACAACCCTTTTGGATCATCCGGATAGAAACCACCCTTCAAGCGGAAGGTCAGGCCTTCCGGCGAATCCTCCCTTGCCAGCAGGTCCTCGAGCTTCCGCTGATCCCGCACCAAAACCCGGGTTTCGTTGAGCGGGACCAAAGGTCCACCGGCAACGTGCCCCATGCGACTGTCGTCCGCCCTCAGTCCATCCAGATGATGATCCCCGACAGGCGATGCCAACAGCAAGGGTCCGTATTTCAAAGCCACCCAATCCGACTCATCCGGTAAACGCTCGATCCACGGATGCATGGGAAGCTCAAGATCAACCGTATCACCATCCTGCCACACCCGCTTGATCTCAACATACGATGATGGACGCGACGCCAAACCCTGCATCCACTCACCGTTCACCCGCACTTTAAACTCTCCTTGCCTGACCCATGATGGGTGCCGGATCCGGAGGGCCATCTCGACCGGTTCATCCAACTCCAGCTTTAACCGGCTCGAGGCCTCATCCGGAAACCGGGTGAGTTGATGCAACACCATCCCCTCCCGCACCTTCAGAACAGACGGGATGAAAAGATTCACATACAAATTTCCGTCCACCCCTTTTGCGTAAATAAACCGACCGTATTTTCCAGGGTTCTCCATCCCGGTTCCCACACAACACCAAAAGCATTGATCCGGCTGCGAATACACCCGGTAGTGGGCCGGACGCAACGGGGTGAAATACACGTATCCCGGAGTCGTCGGATGAATCGCTGACAAAATATGATTGTATAGGGCGCGTTCATAGTAGTCGGCATAGCAAGCGTCCGGGGATGCCATGAAAAGGGATTCGGTCAACCGCAGCATGTTGTAGGTGTTGCAGGTTTCCGGCCCCTGTCGATCCGTGACCACTTCCCGGAAATCCGAAGGATCATTGAAATGCTCACGCACACTGTTCCCGCCAAAAGCCACACTCCGCTTTCCAACCACCGTATCCCAGAAAAACCGCGCCCCATCCATCAACGCCGGATCGCCTCCGGCCTCTGCAATCCGAGCCATACCCACCACCTTTGGAATCTGCGTGTTGGCATGCATCCCGGTGAGCCGGTCCTCCCCACGCATCAGAGGATCCAATACCGCTTTGTGGCACAAGCGGATTGCGGCGTCGAGGTAGCGCTCATTCCTGGTCAGGATGAAAAGATCCGCCATCACCTCGTTCATCCCCCCGTGCTCCGATTGCAATATGGTCTGGACCTGATCATCACTCAAACCCGACAACAGATCAACCAACCAATCCCCCATCCCTTCGAGCAGCTTAAGGGCCTTTTCACGCTTACCCTCCACCCATGCATCCCTCAAGCCGGCATAGGTCTTATGGATGTTGTAGAGCGGGACCCACCGGTTGTTCAGTCCAAAACCATGCGCCTCCATCTTTCCCGCTGCGACTTCCTCCCAAAGCTCACGACCATTCGGCACCCCTCCGATGTAGCCCGTGCCCAAGGCATCCTGACAACGCTCAAGTTCATCCAACATGTAGTCCAACCTGCGATTGAGCTCACCATCGGCTGTGTCAGCTCCCGATGCGATCATGAATGACAACGCCGAAAGGTAGTGCCCTGCAGTGTGTCCGCCAAGTCCCCCGCTCTCCCAGTTTCCATACCCCACAGCACGCTGTTCAAGCCCGGCCTCACTCAAAAAGGGGGCCAACAAGCGGTCCGGATCCAAAGCCAGCAAATACTCACGATTCGAGCGCACTGCCTCGCTGAAACGCCCCCCTTCCAAGCGCACCGATCCGATATCAAAGAGGCTCACTTCAGGGCTGGCTTCCCCGGCTCCATTCCGTTCCGCACACCCGGCTTCAGACGCGCCAAGGCATACAGACGCCCATCCGGCAAACAATAGGATCATCAACGGACACTGGGGAATACGAATTCGACGGAGGTTCATGGCATGAGGGGATTCATCGTTTGAGGCGGTCCCGCAAAAGCCGCGCGGCCCGACCATTCAACAGTTTGAAATGACCCTAAGCCACAGTTCCCGCTATTGCACCTCTTTTGCAGACTTGACAGTAAAGCCACCCGCCTGTCGTTACCTTCAAACCATTTGCCCACTCTATGGAACCATGATTAAACGCTTAGTCTCATTACCCCTTGCCGCGATTGCTGCAGTCGTCCTGTCCCCGCTTTCGGAATCCGCCGAAGCCCAACTGTTGGTCGATACCGCCCGCGAAGGACCCGTCATCAACAAAAACATCTATGGTCAGTTCTCCGAACACCTCGGCCATTGCATCTACGAGGGAATCTGGGTGGGACCCGATTCTTCGATTCCCAACACGAATGGCTACCGCAACGATGTGCTCGCTGCCCTCAAGGAACTGAAGGTTCCCCAACTCCGCTGGCCAGGCGGCTGTTTCGCCGACGAATACCACTGGCGCGATGGCATCGGTCCCCGCGAGAAACGCCCAAGCATGTATAATTCACATTGGGGTGGTGTCGTTGAAAACAATCACTTTGGAACCCATGAGTTCCTCGATCTCTGCGAAATGCTCGATATCGAGCCCTACATCTGCCTCAACCTTGGCAGCGGAACCGTGCAGGAAGCAATGGAATGGGTCGAATACATGACTTCGCCCGCCGATTCTCCAATTGCGAACCTTCGCCGTCAGAACGGTCGCGACAAACCATGGAAAGTTCCCTTCCTTGCGATCGGCAACGAAAGCTGGGGATGCGGAGGCAACATGCGCCCGGAGTTCGCGGCCGACAACTTCCGCCGTTACAACACCTTCGTCAAGAACTACAGCGATTACAAAATCGAGCGCATTGCATGCGGGGCCAGCGGATCCGACTACAAATGGACTGAAACCATGATGGCAATTGCCGGTGACAAGATGGACGGCCTCGCCCTCCACTACTACACCCTACCAACCGATAGCTGGACCGGCAGCAAAGGTGCGTCCACCGGCTTCGGTGAGGATCATTACTTCTCCACGATGCGCAATACGCTCAAGATGAGAACGTTCCTCGATCGCCACATCGCGATCATGGATGAATATGATCCCGACAAGAAAGTCGACATGGTCGTTGACGAATGGGGTATCTGGACCGACTCCGAGCCCGGAACCAACCCCGGATTCCTGCGCCAGCAAAACACCATCCGCGATGCGATCCTCGCCGCCCTGAATTTCCACATGTTTCACGAGCGCGCCGACCGGGTGAGCATGACCAACATCGCTCAGATCATCAATGTACTTCAGGCTATGATCCTAACCGACAAGGAAAGGATGCTGCTCACCCCCACATACCATGCGTTCGCGATGTACAAACCATTCCAGAACGCCACCTCGATCCCGGTCAAGCTGGCATCGCCGGACTACACATTCGAAGGCGAGAGCATCCCGGCGGTCAGTGCGACCGCTGCCCGCGGAACCGATGGAAAAGTGCACATCGCTCTCGTAAACGTGCTTCCAGAGGAATCCGCCAGCATCCAGTGCTCCGTTGCAGGAATGGAGGTCAAATCCACCTCCGGAGCAATCCTCACCGCACCAGCAATGGATGCCCACAACACCTTTGCAGCACCGGACACCGTTAAACCCGCGTCCTTCAAAGATGCCACAATCCAAGGAGACAAGCTCGTGGTTAAGCTTCCACCGCTCTCCATTGTGGTGCTCGAACTCAACTGAGCGCAAACCCATCTCTTCTCTCCGATTCATTGACACCAGCCATCGAAAGTGGCTGGTGTTTTTTTGGTTCCAAAACAAAAGAACCGTCAGCGGGCTACACCCACTGACGGTTCTTCAAAATTGGCTATTGTGGTCCTGGTGATGCAGCGGATCCGTTATTGGACCCAACATCAAAGACACAACGACAGGTCTTCAGGCCTTTTCAACCAGCCCGGCCTTCAAAGCCTTGACCGCTACCCACATCCGCTTAACGCTTCCATTGGGTAACTTCACCCGGATGCGCTGGACATTAGGCCGGAAGGTGCGCTTGTTGTTCTTCACCAACTGAAGACCAATCCCGCCGCTCTTCTTGCTTTGACCCTTGTGGATGATTTTGCCTCCCTGACGGGGGCGCTTTCCTGTGATGGCACAAATTCTGGACATGACGTGTAATGAAAAATGCTGTTTCTGGCAGAACCCTCGATCGGGTTCAAGAAAATTTGTTCACAATTTTCCTTGCCCAAAGCAACCCCATCCGAAACCTCAAAACAAATAAACCACAACCGACCGCTTCTGAACCATGCCCGATTCCAACGATAACATCACTCTCTTCCTCTTCCGCACCCTTGAGAACATTCCCATGCCGGCTTCCCTCCACTGGGTTGTCTCGATTGTTCTCTCCGTCTCCTTGTTCTTTCTTCTGGGCTATGCGGTGCATTACATCAAAAGACGCCTTATCCCGAGGGTATCGCAGGCGATCGTCACACGCACGCCATTCAAATGGGATGACAAACTCGAAAAACACGGGGTCTTCCTTTGGGTCGTCAACACCCTCATCGCGCTCTGGTTTGTCGTATTGGCAAAGACCTTCTTCGGGGGACTCGTTGCCGGCGGTGTCGACTTCGGACTCCTCACCACGTCGATCGCAAACATCCTCTTCATTGCCACCGTCGTCATGCTAATCGACGCAACCCTCAATGGTCTGCTCGAAATCTACCGGGGCACCGCCGTATCCCGCCAGTTCAGCATTAAGGGCTTCATCCAAGCTGTCAAACTGATCGTTTTCCTCTGCGGATTCATCTTCACCTTATCCGTTATTCTCGGAAAGAGCCCGATCTTCTTCCTGTCCGGACTCGGCGCGATCACCGCTGTGCTGATGTTGGTGTTCAAGGATCCCATCCTCGGATTTGTCGCTGGCATCCAGATATCCGCCAACCGCATGCTCCGCGTCGGGGACTGGATTGAAATGCCCACCCACATGGCGGACGGCGATGTGATCGACATCTCACTCACCACCGTCAAAGTTCAAAACTGGGACAAGACCATCACCACAGTTCCAAGCTATGAACTCATCTCAAGGCCGTTCAAAAACTGGTCTGGCATGCAGGACAGCGGAGGTCGGCGCATCAAGCGCTCCATCATGATCGATTTGCGCACCATTCGCTTCGCCGACGCTGCCATGATCGACAAGTTTCGCAAAATCAAGCTGATATCCGGCTACATCGACCGTAAATGCAGCGAGATTGAGGCCCACAATTCAAAGCTTGGCATCGAACCCTGCGAGGGTCTCAACGGGCGGGCCGTCACCAACATCGGAACCTTCCGCGCCTACTGCGAGGCCTACCTTCAATCCCATCCGGGCATCCACAAGGACATGACCTTTCTGATCCGGCAACTCGAACCCACTCCGGAAGGACTCCCCATCGAGATCTATGTTTTCACATCCGATACCCGCTGGGTGCAGTATGAAGGGATTCAGTCGGATATATTCGATCACCTCTTCGCGATTCTCCCCCACTTCGGCCTCGCCCCCTATCAGTCTCCAAGCGGCAATGACCTCGAGCGGGTGGGCCTCACCCTGCGTGATGCCATGGAAGCCCGCACCTGATCCGATAGGTATGGTGGCGATTGGTCGATCGTCTCCTATCGATTCTGCGGAATGAACTCCAGTCCGCAGAAGTCAGGTCCGTGTATCCGCAACGAAAGTCCCAACGGGTCGGTTCAATCCTTTACCCGTAAGGTTTCTCTCCGGCGGAGGCTCCCGTAAACGATCAGATTCGGATCCCCGCCCTTCCATCGGCGAATCCGGCCGTTCTTCAGATAAATCAGATTTGGCAGCGCGGCCACATCCTCAATCTCATTTTCCAACTCCGGCAAACGCTCGAAATCGATCTCCACCCGGCTCCCGATATGCTCAAAGCTCAGACTCCCCCGATGGATTGCCTTCCAAAAATACGGTTTGATATCTTCCCATGTTCCGGGCATGGCTCCATTTTCCATGCGGTAAGCCGCAACCATCTCACCTGCGGCCCACTGAGCATTCCCGTCATCCAAGACCACCCCCAGTCTCCAATGAAAAGCCAAAGCGCCCACCACGATCAACGCCAGAAGGGCAACAAAGCACCGTCGAAAAAGCTTCACCCGCCTGACGCGTCCCGTCCCTACGGCTGCAACCAATAACCGACCCTGCTCCTCACGCTTCATCTTTCACATCCTTTACAACACATCAGCCGGATCGCCAGCCCGAAACGCAGCATCCCCCATAGTAGCGGAAGCATCCTGTTCGCGCCTTCTTCGATTCTCATGGTAGCGGGACGCGTAAGCGTTCCGTCTTTATCTTCCGTCTCGGTTC
>JAQVLM010000069.1 GCA_028704125.1 Opitutales bacterium | reverse complement strand
GTCTTTTCGGGCTAAAACCGGCGTATCGGGGATTGAAGGCATGGAGAGCCAACCAGATCGCGAAAGATGCTGTGGCCTCTTATTTGAGTGCTCCGAAGGATCAGGAGGCGGTGACGAATGCCGCTTTGCGCGCCAGATCCGCGCTGGTGCTGAATCCGGATGGATTTGCCCCGAACCGCGCTTTGGGCATCTTGCTGACCGGGGTTCGCCCATCTGAGGCTCTAGGATTTTGGGACCGTGCGCTTGCAGCCTCACCGGATTTGTCCAGGGATGATGCGCTTGCGTACACTCAGTGCCTTTTGGTGAATCGTGAATGGGATCGTGCCGAAGCGGTGTTGACCGGCCTTGCTGAGGAGAGTCCAGATGATCCGGTTCTGGATTACAACATGAGCAAGCTCCGATACCTTCAGGGACGCAGAAGTGATGCTCTGGAGCATTCGAGAAAAATGATGCGAATGGATGCTGAGCTTTCGGCAGCCCAGCGCTTGCATGGAATCGGATTGGCCTATGAAGTCGGCAACGAGTCCGATCAATCGCTTGCCCGCGCTGCAGTGGAGCGTCTGCTGATGCAAGGCGAGGGTTTGTGGGAATTGTTGTCGATGGAGGTGCTGCCGGTCTCACTCAGAACGGCGGTTGGCGCAAAGTTGAGGGATGGGCATCGTTCGTTTGAAGAGATGCTGACTCTGGCGGATTACGGGATCAGTTTGGGAGTGGAGAGCCCAGGGCATTATTTTGAGGGCTTGTCTTCCCATCCTGACATGCAGGACGAGACCCGCCGACACATGCTGGTCCGGTGGTGTTTGCGCCATGGGATACCGGAGCAGGGGTTGGAGGTGATTCCCGAACCAAAGGCGCTGGAGCGCCGGGATGCCTTTCTGTTACATATTCAACTGCTGACCCGTTTGAAGCAATGGGACCGGATTCGGGAGCTTATCTCGAGGGATAATCTGCCACTGGAGTCCTTTTGGCAGTATCTGTTGCATGCTGAGTTGGAGTTCGAGACCGGGGATTTGGCGAAGGCGAACCATTTGTGGAACCGGGCGCGCAGCGTTTCCGTTGAAGGCAGGGAGCAGCTGTGGTTGTTGTTGCGGTCGGGTGACAAGATCGGAGGAGAGGACAGGACAACCAATCGGATCATGGGGGATCTCGTGTTCTCCGGGGAATCAGTGGATGCCATTCGATCTTATCTGGTCGATCGATTGGCTGTGGATCGTGATTATGGGCGTTTTTTAGAGTCCTTGCGCAGCCTGAAGACACGGTTTTCCGAGCAGCCCGAGTGGGTGAATGATTGGGCCTATTATTCCATTATCATGGGCAAGGACAGTGATGAGGCGCTGGCTGAGGTGAACCAGTTGATTGAGGGAGAGCCTTCCAAGTTGGCTTATCACATGACGTGGGCTATGGCCATGGTGATGCGGGGCGAGCCGCGGGAGGTGCTGGAACGGTTGCGGCATTTCAAGGTGGACTGGGACTCTCTGGCGCCGCGTTGGAGGATGATCCTTGCCTTGGCGCTCGCCTCAGTCGACGAAAAGGAACAAGCGGCCCATTACATGCAGGGTGTTGATCCTGCACAGTTGAGTCCCTATGAGGGCGATCTTGTCCAGCGCCTCATGGGTGATGCTTCCTCTTGATACAACTTTGGTTCCAGCGGGGAGACTTCGAGTGCGAATGGCACCAAAAGCCGAAAGGCAATCAACCCTGCTGGGATGGTTGTTCAGACGGATATTTGCCGGATTCGGCCAACAGCTCTCTCGAACGTTTCAGTGCATCGTCGAAACTGGCACACAGATTCGGGCGTCCGATCAGTTCAATGAAGCCTGACTTTCTGAGGAGATCAAGGGGTTGACGGTGAATCCCGGAAATGATCACGGTGCTGCCAATGATCCTGGAACGTTCGATGACACTCTGAAGCGCGTGGAGAGAGGTGGCGTCCATTGCGGTGACAAGGTGCAGCCTCAAGATGAGTATTTTGGGAAACTCACCCACGCGCAGAAGGGCATCCTGCATCTTTTCTGCAGCTCCGAATAGGAAGGGTCCAAAGATGCGGTATGCGATGACACCATCGGGAATCTCTTTGCCTTGAGCCAATTGTGCCTGGGTCTCGAGCACATCCTCGCTGGTGACCCGCGATACTTCCGTGGAATCCGACACGCGCCGGATAAAGAGTATCGCTGCGAGAACCATCCCGACTTCTACCGCGATCACGAGATCGAAGATAACAGTCAGTCCAAAAGTCGTCAGCAGCACGAGGGCGTCACTCTTGGTCATCTTTCCGAGCCGGGACATTTCGTGCCATTCACCCATGCGGAATGCGACCATGATCAGGACAGCGGCCATTGCAGCCATCGGCACATAGGCGGCGTATCGGGCGAATACCAGCACGATGGCGAGGAGTGTGATCGCATGAACGATCCCGGCTACTGGACTTTTGCCGCCATTGTTGATGTTTGCGGAGGTGCGGGCGATCGCCCCGGTTGCGGGAAGCCCTCCGAAGAAGGGGCATACGATGTTCGCTATCCCCTGAGCGATGAGCTCGGTGTTGCTGTCATGGTGATCTCCGGAAAGACCATCTGCGACAACAGCCGACAGCAGGGACTCAATTGCGCCCAGAACGGCGATAGCGGTGGCAGGTCCGAGCAAATCCCGGATAAGGTCGAGATTGATCTCCGGCATGCTGAATGGAGGAAGGCTTGCGGGAATCGCTTGAGCCCCGAACTGGGATCCAACTGTTGCAATGGCTCCACTATCACCTGTTTTAATCAGAAGAACCGCAATAGTCGCTCCAAGCATGGCAACGATTGATCCGGGAATGCGTTTGATCCCGAGACGCGGCCAGAAATAGATGATCGCCATGCACACCAAACCGAGTATGCCTGTTGGAAGATGGGTTAGTCCGATGTTTTCCCCGATCCAGATCACTTTCTCGATGAATTCCCGTGGTGCGGCTGTTTCCGCTCTGATCCCGAGGATGTCGGCAACCTGAGTCGCCATGATTGAGACGGCAATCCCGGTGGTGAAGCCACTGGTGACGGGCCAGGGAATATACTTGATGAGGGTTCCCATGCGGGTGATACCCATCAGCAGCAGAATCATCCCAGCCATGATCGTGGCAATGACCAGGCCGCTGTAGCCGTGTTTCTCTACAATGAGAAGGACAATCGGGATGAATGCGGCTGTCGGTCCTCCGATTTGAACCCGGCTTCCGCCAAGGGCCGCCACTACGAAGCCGGCGAAGATTGCGGTGAATATCCCGAGTGCTGGCGCGGGAAAGGGCGTGGCCGTGCCGGGTGGGATACTGGCGATCCCGAGTGCGAGGGCAAGCGGTAGGGCAATCAGTCCAACCGTGATGCCGGCCATCAGGTCCGACGAGAGGTCGGATCGGGTGTATTTTCGGGAAAAGACTTCCAACAGCCGAGGCCTGAAGGAAGGGAACGGAAGATTCCTGTTTGGCATATGCTCATTCAACAAAAACCACCGATGACGTCACTGTGACGGTTTCGAGTCAAGGGGTTTTAAGCTATCCGTTTGTCGTATATCCCTTTATGCAAGTGGCTTATTAAACTTGCTAATATGGAGTGATGCCGGGTGTTCCCGCGATAATCCACTTCCGGACTGCCGTGGAGGATTCTTGCGGATGGGGTGCCTGTGGGAGGGAGAGAGCGGCTAAAGGATCAGATTCAGATTCCTTAAGGCCTCATGAAGCTGAGCCTGATCGATCGGTTTCGTGATGTATGCGTCGCAAAGGTTTTTGTAGGCTTCGGTCATGGATCGCGTGTCCGAGAGTGAGGTCGTCATCATGATGCTCGAACCCGTTCCCAGTGCGATGGAGTGCTGATCCTCAATCTCCCGGATGCGCTTCAATGCTTCAAGCCCATCCATGTCCGGCATCATAATGTCCAGACAGATCAGCGTGTAGGGTTCTCCGGCTTCAACCGCTTGTGCAGCTGCCGCAACCGCTTCGACACCATTGGAGGCCACATCCACAGGACCAATTTGCTTCAGGATTTCCTGAAGCAGAAGCGAGCTGGTGAAGTCGTCTTCAACAATGAGCGATTTCATAGTGGGCCTTTCTTTGGCTTAGGGATCGTTTCTTGAGGACTCCAGCGCTTGCAGGGTCTGATCGAAGATCCATTCAAGGCGGAAAAATGCGGTGCGCGCAGCGGCCTGGTTTCCTTCACGGGATGCGGATTCAAGATCAGAAGCCGCTTCTGCGAGCCGGTTCGCTCCCACGCATGCTGCCGCTCCTTTGATGCGATGGGCATGCGTGAGGGTGTTTTCGTGGTCGTTGTGCCCGAAGCTCTCGCGGAGTTTGGCCATCTGGCGGGGGACATCGAAAATGAAACCGTCCCGAAGGGTTAGCGCGAGTTCCCGGTTTCCCATGATGCGGTCCAGAAGGTCGTCGAGATCCCAGAAGGGCGCTTCACCTCCGGATTCTCCGGATTTGCGTGATGCAGTATCTGGGCCGGATGCGGTTCGGGAATGGTGTTCGTTGATGAGGGCCTGAATGGTTTCCGCAAGATGATTCGGGCGGATGGGTTTCGAGATACAGGCGTTCATTCCAGCCTCAAGGCAGGCCTGCTGCTCTTTTTCCCCTGTGTCCGCAGTGATGCCGATCACGGGGATTTGGGATGAAGTCGTCCATCCTTTGGATAGCCGCAGGCTCCATGTGGCCTCGATACCGCTGAGTGAAGGCATGTGAACGTCCATCAGGCAAATGTCGAAATGCCCGTTTTTCAGCATGGAAAGCGCGGTTGTTCCATTATCCGCACTATCGGTCTGAATCCCCATGCGTTGGAGGATGGAGACCAAAGCCAACCGGTTCATGGGGTAATCATCCACCACCAAAGCATGCCATCCGGCATTGTTGAAAACCCCGGAAAGGTTGTTGATTTTTGCCTCGGCTCTAGCTGATTCAATCGGTGGATTCGTGTCCGATGACGAAGTAGAAAGACTGGTTCGGCTCCGGGGAATGGCGTTGCCGATTGGCTGAGGCTGACTGTTCATGGATGGAATGAGACGTGCGGAACGAGCGAAATCTGTCGGGAACCGTGTATGAACGAAAACATCTCATGTCCTCCGGGTACACGATTCTCCAATTCCGATAATCGGATGACTCCCTTGAATCTTTACATGCATTCCTTCGATAGCATCGCTTTGTGCATTTGATCGAATTCAGAATCGCTTTGATCGAGGGATTCATCATGCAAAATAGTCACTGTTGGGCTTGAATACGTGGCGATCTCGCCTAGACGTGATGCATGCTGGATTGCATCCGAAAAGCCGAAGCCGTGTTTTTTGACCTTTTCCACACGCTCTACTCCCATCGTAGCAGCGGTGTGCGGGGTTTTGGAACAAGTGCCATTCTCGGGATACCGGAGGATGAATGGAATCGCTTGCTTTTTCATGGCTCGGAGGCACGGGCAAAAGGGCATGTGACTGACAAGTATGAGATTATCCGGCAGATTGCCCATCAAGTGGATCCGTCCATTCCGGAATCGAAAATCCGTGAGGCGGCGGACTATCGTGAATCCCGGTTTTACGAGGGACTCGCTTCGTTGGATGCCCCGAAATCCCATGTGATCGGGGAGTTGAAAATGCACGGAAAGAAGATCGGGCTGATCAGCAATGCTGATGCGGTTGAAGTCAGGGGATGGTTTGTGTCCCCTATTTCCCGACTGTTCGACAGTGTGATCTTTTCGTATGCGGTTGGCCATGTGAAGCCGGAGCCCGAGATCTACCGCTTGGCCCTGGATGCATTGGGAGTTTCTCCTGAGTCTTCGGTATTTGTGGGAGATGGCGGATCGGATGAGCTGATCGGCGCAAAAAAACTGGGATTCACCACCATCCTCACCACTGAGATCATCCGTGACCTATGGCCCGAACACATCCCGGATCGCCTTCCATATGCGGACTATGTCATCGATCGTTTTGAGCAACTCATTGGTCTTTGAATCGTTCTGCAGGGCCACCGATCTCAAGCTAATAAACAACCAGGCATTTTATTGCATAAACATATGGATTTTGAATCTCAGATGGTTATTAGGCATTCCAGGGTTTGTTTATTAGAACTGAACGTCATTTGATGCAACACTATGATGGCATAAATCACCGGACGCGCTGGCGCGATTTGGGTGAGGAATGCTGCACGGCAGGAGACTGATATGCTGATGGGGACTATGTGGAATAGTCGCGACTAATCTGGCAGTTGATTAATTGGCCATGGATAATCAGTCTGAGGAGTAACAGAAAAGAAGAACAAGTCACGACCCTATGGCAATTCGAGTGTCGAAACGCTCACACTTTCCGCTATGGGGATATGATTCCGGTCAATCCTCATCCGCGCCTTCGTTTGAGAACCTCGTCTTCTTCCGCGAAGCGCATCCCAAAGTAGCGTGAGCATCTTGCTTCGTGGTTATGCATTCCCACTTTCAGTCGTGCTGCCCAAGGGTCTTACGAGCTCTTGGATCAGGGGGCGAACTTGGCGATGCCGAGTTCTTCCAATGCGGTTTTGAAATCAGCGGCTTGGGTCTTGGTGGAGGCTTTAAGGTCACGCCAGATCACTTTGCCGTCCTGAATGAGGTAGGCTTGGCGGTCCCATCTTCCACGGCCGAAGGCCTTGCTGACGACCTTGTCGGTGTCCGCAATAAGGTCAAATGGCAGGAGGTTGCCTTCCTTGAAGGCCTTCTGTTTTTCGGGTTTGTCGGTGCTTACGCCGAAGACGCGGATCTCTTTGTCCACCAGTTCCTGGAAGGAGTCGCGAAGACTGCATGCCTGGGCGGTGCAACCGGGTGTATCGGCCATGGGGTAGAAGAACACAAGGGTGATCCCGGAGGAGAAGACCGCACCGAGGTCGACGGTCTGGCCGTCCTGATTGATGCCGGAGACGGCCGGGGCATCTTGTCCGACTTCGAGCGGTTTGGCGTGGGAGAAGAGTGATGTGAGCATGGCGATGGTGACAAGAAGGGTTGTTTTCATGGGTTATGTGTTATGGATAAAGGGTTTATTGTTATGTCTGGAATTGTCTGCCCGGAGGTTGGATACCTATTGCTGCGGCGTTGGAGCGTCGGTGTTTTCCGGTAGTTTCCGGGGAAACCACGGAAAGAAGGCACTGGTTTCCTTTTGGTAGTCACGGTAGCGGTCGCCCCGCTTGAGTAGGGCTTGTGCTTCCGTTGGCGGTATGCCGGTCATGCGGGTGACCAGGAAGAGCATGATGAAGGGAATGACCAAGGTCGGGATGAATCCCGGTGTGCCCCACGTGAGGATGGGGAAGCTGAACCAGAAAAGCCACTCAAAGAAGTAGTTGGGGTGGCGCGAGTAGCGCCAGAGTCCCTTTTTGCAGACTTGGCCCTTGTTTTCGGGGACTTTTGCGAAGCGCTTGAGTTGGGCGTCCGCGAGGGTTTCGCCTCCGAGCGCCATGATGGCCCAGAGGATCGCCAGCATGTGGAGGATGCCCCACTCAGCCGGGGTGTGTTTCATCGCAAAATATGCGGGGAGCGCGAAGATGAAGGCCGCGGCGGCCTGGATCATGAAAAAGCCGAACATCATGGGGGACTTCACGCCACCCCAGTCTTTTTTAAGGGTGGTATAGCGGCCGTCCTCGTGGCTGGATGCGATGCGCACGGAGAGGTGGGTGCCGAGACGAAGGGACCAACCCACGACGATCAGGAGCGGGAGCCATGAGGGTCCATCCGCCCAGTTGAGCCCAAAGAGAAAGAGGGACAGCGCACCGATGGCGTAGGCCCATACCGCGTCCACCCATGAGGGTTTGTCGGTGCGGATGCTGATGACCCAGGTCAGGATCATGATGAGGATCGCGAGTGACAGTGCACAGGAAAGGTGGCCGGTGGTTGACATGGTTTGAATGGGTTCGGGATGGTGGCGGATCGGATCAGCCGGTTGTTTTCATGGGATTGCGAACAGGAATGTCGGATTCCAGTGAGAGGCTTCTGTCGCCGTAGGAATGTTCCGCATTATCGGGTGCGGCGTAGATGAGCTGGGCAACCTGAATGTGGCGGCATTCGAAGCCGGCTTCGCAGAAGGCGAAGTAGAAGAGCCACTTGCGGTCAAATGTCTCCGGGAAGCCCAATGCCCGGCGTTGGGCGGTGGTTTCCAGGAAGCGTGCCCGCCATCTGCGGAGGGTCTCGGCGTAGTGAGTGCCGAAGGATTCCATGTGCTGGAGATCCCAGTTGGAATGGCGTGCCACTGCCTCGTGTATGCTCTTGAAAGTGGGCACATGGCCGCCAGGGAAGATATGCTTGCGGATGTAGTCGGATCGCCTCCGGTAGCCGTGATCGCGGGAATCCGGGGTGAGGATGACCTGAAGACCGACGATTCCGTCGGGAGTGAGCAGCCGGGCGCATTGCCTGAAGTAGCTGTTCAGGTGCTCATGGCCGACGGCTTCCAGCATTTCGATTGAGGCAATCCGGTCGAAGCGGCCGGTCATGTCACGGTAGTCCTTGAAGAGAATGGTGATCTGATCCGCGAGACCGGCGGCAGCAACCCGTTCTTTGGCGTAGGCATACTGTTCCTGTGAAACCGTGAGGGAAGTGACGTTGCAGCCGTAGCGTGTGGCTGCGTGAATCGCAAAGCCTCCCCAGCCGGAGCCAATCTCGAGCACGTTCAAACCGGGGCGCAGATCGAGCCGGCGGCAAAGGCGATCATATTTTTCGGTTTGGGCATCCTCAAGTGCATCATGCGGAGAGGAGAACCATGCGGAGGAATAGGTCATGCCCGGATCCAGGAATTGCTGGTAGAACTGATTTCCAAGATCGTAGTGGGCGTGGATATTTCTGACACTTCCCTTCCGGGTATTTCTGTTCAGGAGGTGCCGGATCCAATCGGCTTCTTGTGCGATTTTCTTAAAGACAGGAAGCACGAATCCCGCGGCTGGATTCCCGAGGTGGTGCCGGTTCAGGAGCAGGAGCTTGAGGAATCCACTGAGGTCATCGGTTTCCCAGAGTCCTTCGATGAAGGATTCGCCCAGTCCGATGTCATCGCCTAACACCACTCTGCGGAACCACTCACGATCTTTGACTGCGATCGATACGCTCGGTCCATCGGTATCGGATGAACCGAAAAAGCGGGTGGATCCGTCGGGCAAGGTGAGGAGAAGCTGGCCGGTGCGGATTCGGGTTAATGCGTCAAGGAGCAGGTTTTCGCAGGTGATGGATCTCATGACAGGAGACAGTTTGCGGAAGGATTCCCTGGCAATTGGCCAGCGAACAGATAACGGGTGAAGTGAGCTTTTGAATGCAAGTGGTGCGTTGGAAGGGGAGGAAGGACCCCGGCCAACGCAGTGATCGGGAGTTTCAGGAAAGATGGATGACGACTTGTGAACGCATGAACTGGAGGTTGTCGCCGGGTTTTCACGCCCGGAATTCGTTCGGCTAGACAAGTGGGTCGGGAACGCGCATCGGGCGCGCGTTGAGGTAGGTGCGGATGTTTTTCTGGAGATCGGGCTGGGCTTCTTTGCGGTAGAAAGGAACCTTTTTGAGCACAAGGATGAGCGCGTGCACGTGGATGGCCACGATCCCCTGAAGGGTGATCCAGGGGTATCGGAGGGTCTGAAGCAGGAGGTTTCTGGTGGTGAGCGGGATCCTTTGGCCTTTCATCCCACTGCGGAAGAATATCCCTTCTTCGTCCGATTGATCGATGGCTATCTGAAGCCGGTCATCCGGAAATCGCATGCTGAAATGCAGCTTTGTTCCGGCGGCGGAGAACGGGGAGATGTAGAATTCCTTGACCTGCTGGTCCCTGAATCGGCCATGCGAGAGGGTATCCGGCCCGAGGATATAGAGTTTTTGCTCGTTAAAGGTATTGGCCACTTCTGCGAGGATGCAGGCGGGATGTCCGTCCGCATCGTCGATGAAGTAGAATGAGACCGGGTTGAAGATGTATCCGAGGGTCCGCAAATGGGTGATCAGGCGGATCGAGCCGATGGTTCCGGTGTATCCTTGGCTGCGCAGGTAGCGGATGAGGTTTTCCCGGATGGTGGATGCGCCGGACTGCAGGTGATCGGTGGCCCGCAGGGAATAGATGGTTCCAGGCCAGTGCCCGATCAGAGGATCACGATCGAGCAGGTGCACTTCGTCCAGATCGATACAGAACATGAAGACACGATAATTGAAGGCATGCACCCGCGGCCGCCTTCGGTCATGGTAGATCTCGCAGTTATACAGGCAGGATTTCATGGTCGAGACCGAGGCGGTTTTTGAGGGCTTTGACGAC
>JAQVLM010000068.1 GCA_028704125.1 Opitutales bacterium | reverse complement strand
GGGCACATACACTCCGGAGGTTGTTGCGGAGGCGGCGATCATGGTTGCTGCCACGACGACCAGGATGACGATGCGTGTTGCGACGGCAACGGTGGATGCTGCAACCGGTAAACAGGGTAATCTTCCGGACCGGGATATTACCTCCGTTTCCCTTTCAGTATGGACTCAAATAGTGCTCTCCCCGATTCCGACACGATCCGGATGCAGGAGAAGATTGCCCACCTCGAACATTACGCTTCGGAACTGAGTCTGGTGTTGTACAATCACCAGAAACAAATGGACCGGCTCTCGCAGACAGTCGACTTATTGGCAAAAAAGCTCGAACATTTTAAGGATGGCGGGGCGGAAGCCATACCAAGCGAAAAACCGCCCCATTACTAAGGATTCGGATTGCCGCCAACAAGATCCTAAGGTTCCGGTCTAATACGGTCCTGGTCTTTAATCCTCACGGAAAAGACTGAGATCAATGGCATCGGCTATCATCTGATGTCCTGTTTCGCTGGGATGCAGGTGATCGCCCGTATCCGCTTCCGCACGCAGGCGGGTTGGCATATCCGGATCTCCCAAGGCCTTGTCCAGATCAATCACCGCATCAAAGCGGCCACTCGTGCGGATCCAGTGATTCACGGATTGGCGTACCTCCTCGTGAACCGGACTATCGTAAAACGACCCGCCAAATGGGAGAATGGTCGCTCCGAACACCTTGATCCCTTTGTCATGTGCCTGTTCAATCATCGCAGCATAGGCCTCCGTGAGCTGACGCACGACTGCTTCGGCATTTTCATCACGGGAGCCTCCGATGTCATTGACTCCATGCAAAATGATCAGCCATCGGACACCCGCTTCGTTGAGAACGTCCCTTGCAAAACGATCAAGAGCTGACGGACCAAGGCAAGGTTTAAGCACACAGTTTCCACCGATTCCCTTGTTCAGGACCGCCACATGCCCGAGATGACCATCTGCCCGCAAGCGCGCAGCCAAGCAATCCGGCCAACGGTTCTGCCGATTGGTGCCGGACCCACGTCCATCCGTGATCGAATCCCCAAGCGTCACCACAGCGGAAGCGTCCGGCCGGTTTGCTACATCCATTCCGGAAATCACGTACCAATGATCAGTGCGGATCGATTCCGGCATTTCAGGGGCCTCAACGGCATTTCCCGATACGATGTAGGAGGTGGTCCGCGAACCGGGATGACCGGTCAAATCCGATGGCACCTCTCCGAAGCATAGCGTGATGGCAAGCTCGGTTCCAGGCTCCAGATCATAAGCAAACGGGTCCGAAGTGACAAATGACCCGATGCCGATCCGGACCGACTCCTCTCCCCCGAAGGTGAGGGCGCAAGCAGTGCCGGTATCAATCGCATCCATCCCATCAGACCGGGCCAAGCGGACCGCCGATACCTGCAAGGGGGCATTTCCATACTCATTGGAAAGGTGCAAACGCAGCAAGTTCCCGCCAACCGACACCTTCACCACTTGCCTCAGCGTATTGGAGGAAAGACCGGGCTCGGGAGGCATGTTGTGGGGCTCAACAAGCTGCAAAGCGGTGCTCCATGTCCCGACCCAGGAATCTGCAACTTCCGGAGCACCTTTCGATGCGCAGCGGCCTTCCATAAATACTCCCACGGCCAACAATGCGGCCACCATCGCAACGATTCTTCTGTGCATACAAAACATTTCTCCGAGGGGTTAATTCATCCAATCAAGGGCTGAATCTCTCTGAGAAATACAAACCCCCGAAAGCCGATAAGAATAGAGGAGCCGCTCACAGGGGTCAAATGCTAATCCAGATACGGGTAATCGAAATGTGAGCGCAACAAATGGTGTTTGCGACACCCGACCGCCATTCGATGCATTTCGTTTGGCCTCCCTGATAGGTTAGGATCATCACCTTGCCTCCCATCATCTGCATCACCACAAAAGCCGCGGATTGATCATCGAGCATCGGTGCTTGATTCCACCCCACCCGATGCAGTATACTCCGGCTTTCGAATTCCTCCTATGAAACCATTCCGTCTTCTTTCACTTCTTATCATCATGCTATTGGTGATTGGTTGGCTCACTTACGCCCAATTCGGAAATCTGGTCCGTAAAGGCATCGAGACCGGTGGCCCCCTTGTATTGGGAGTTCCGGTAAAAGTGGACGCCATCCACATGAGTCCATTGGGAGGAAAGGCCGACATCGACAACATGGTCATCGGCAATCCGGAAGGATTCAAAACACCCCACGCCTTCAGTCTTTCGAGTTTCAAGCTCGATCTTGAGCCAAGAACCTTGTTTGGCGACACCATACACATCCGTAGCCTTACCATCTCCGGCGCGGACATCATCTGCGAGGGACTGGCTGCTGACAACCATCGCGCCATCATGGAGAAGCTCAAAGGCAAATCTGAACCCAAAGACGAATCGGACAAAAAACCCAAGACCGACAGCCAGCAAAAGCGGTTTATCATCGATTCCTTCTCCTTTTCGGATGCCAAAATGACCGTCATCATCGATGGAACGGAAGTGACCCGGATTGAGTTTCCCACCATCTCGCTCAAGGAAATTGGAACCAAGGAATCGGGAGTGACAGCCGCGCAAGCCCTCTCCCAGATTTATGCTGCGGTGATGTCTGAAACTTCCAAAACCATCACTATCAATACCAGCGACATAAAAGGCCTGCTTCAGAAGCGCCTCAAAGAATTTGGAATCAATGATGTGGACCAACTGCTGAAAGAGCCCTCCAAAGCTCTCAGCAATCCTGAGACCGCCGAAAAACTACTCGACCAACTGGGCTCAATGTTAAAAGCCGCACCGGATCGGGAATGATTTTGGATTGATTTCCTGATCCATTACCTGTGAAACGGATGCCATGTCGAGGGTACTTATTATTGGAGCAGGTGGAGTTGGCCGGGTTGTCACCCACAAGTGTGCACAGGTCCCGGAGGTATTTGAAGCGATCTGTCTGGCAAGCCGCACCGTAAGCAAGTGCGAGGTGATCGCATCCGAGCTCAAGCGGCCCATTGAAGTGGCCGCTCTGGATGCGGATGATCCAGCACAGACCGCCGCGCTGATCCGCAAATTCAAAGCGGACCTCGTGATCAATGTCGCCCTTCCCTATCAGGATCTCGCGATCATGGATGCCTGTCTCGAAACCGGGGTGGCATACGTCGACACCGCAAATTACGAACCGCGGGACGAAGCCAAATTCTGCTACAAGTGGCAGTGGGCATACCACGACCGTTTCAAAGAAAAGGGGCTGCTCGCATTGCTCGGTTCCGGGTTTGACCCCGGCGTCACCAACGTCTTCACCGCGTGGCTTCATAAACACGAGTTCGACACCATTCACCAGCTCGACATCATTGACTGTAATGCCGGAGATCACGGTCACGCGTTTGCGACCAACTTCAACCCGGAAATCAATATCCGCGAGATCACTCAACGCGGAAAATTCTACGAGAACGGTGAGTGGATCGAGACAGACCCCCTGTCAGAGTCCCAGGTTTGGGATTTCCCGGAAGGAATCGGTCCCAAGAAGATCTACCTGCTCTATCACGAAGAGCTTGAATCCCTCGTCAAACACTTTCCCGGCATCCGCAAAGCCCGATTCTGGATGACCTTCGGGGATTCCTACCTGACCCACCTCAAGGTATTGCAAAACGTGGGGATGACCCGTATCGATCCCGTCCCCTACAAGGGAACCGAAATTATTCCGATCGAATTCCTCAAGGCACTCCTGCCCGATCCCGCCTCCCTCGGTGCCACCACCAAGGGAAAAACCTGCATCGGTTGCCTGGTGGAAGGAACCAAAGACGGCAAACCCAAAAAGGCATTTCTCTACAATGTCTGCGATCACGAGGAATGCTATCGTGAAGTTAACGCACAGGCGATCTCCTATACGACCGGAGTTCCTGCCATGATCGGGGCAATGATGGTGGCCACCGGCACCTGGAAGGGAGACGGAGTCTTCAACATGGAACAATTCGATCCCGATCCTTTCATGGAAAAACTGAACATTCACGGACTTCCATGGAAGCTCACGATCTTGTAAGCATTGCGGAGCAGGCGCCCGATTCGGCATTTGTCGTTCACCGGCAATCCCTCATCGCCAATGCGGCCCTGATCCGTCAGGTTGCCGATGCATCGGGAAGCCGTATCCTGCTCGGGCTCAAGGGATTCGCCTGCCATTCTTCTTTTCCGTGCCTCAAACCCTATGTGGGAGGGGTATCCGCAAGCTCGCCCCATGAGGCCCGTCTTGCGCGTGAGGAGATGGGGGGCGAGGTCCACGTATACTCGCCAGCGTACTCGGCTTCCGACATTCACACCCTGCTGCCGCTGGTTGACCACATCGTCTTCAATTCGGTCAGCCAGAAGCTACGCTTCGCTCCGGAAGTCAAAGCATTCGGGAAACCTATCAGCATTGGAGTGAGGATCAACCCGGAGCACTCCGAAGCCAAAACTCCACTCTACGATCCCTGTTCGCCCCGATCCCGGCTCGGCATCCGCAGAAAGGATTGGGACGATCAAGCGCTGGCCGATGTCGAAGGTTTGCACTTCCATTCCCTGTGCGCATCGACTTCCCACGCTCTCGAACGCACCTTGGACGCGGTTGTCAGCGGCTTCGGGACCATTCTGAATCGCATGCGTTGGTTCAATTTCGGAGGCGGCCATGCCATTACCCGGCCCGATTATGATCGGGACCACTTGGTATCCATCCTGCGCAAATGGCAGGATCGTTTTCCGAATGCCCGGATCTACCTTGAGCCAAGCGAAGCGTTCGGCGTTCACACCGGAGTCTTGAAGGCAACGGTTCTGGACATCATTCCGGCTCCCCGGGATGGTTATCCCATCGCCATGCTCAATGTATCCGCGACAGCGCACATGCCCGACACGCTTGAGATGCCCTATCGGCCGGATGTGCATGGGGCGGACCAAGCCGGAGTGCTGCCATTCAACTACACGCTCGGTGGGCAAACCTGCCTCGCAGGCGACGTTATCGGAGACTATTCGTTTGAAAATCCGCTTCAGGTCGGCGATCCGCTCATTCTCATGGATATGACCCATTATACCATGGTCAAAACAACCTTTTTCAATGGAGTTCAGATGCCGGCAATCGCACTGTATGACTCGGAAACGCGCCAAATTGATGTTGTGAGAAGCTTCGGCTACGAAGATTACCGGAACAAACTCAGCTGATCCCGATTGCCATACCCGGGTCCCCCTTCATGCGTCGCCTGTTCATCGCACTGTTTCCTCCCCGCGACATCGCGGAGGATCTCGCCGCCCTCCAACCGATTGAGGATCGCCAGTTTAACATGGTCCGGTGGAAACCCATCCACCACCTTCATGTTACCCTGAAATTCATCGGTGAGGTTCCAGAAGACACCTGCGAATCGACTCGCCAGAAACTCGCGGCTATCGAAGTCAGGCAATTCATGGTGACATTCGGTGGGATGGGCGTGTTTCCCGCAAAAGGAGCCCCCAACATCATTTGGGCCGGACTCTCCAAAACCCATCCCCATCTCTTTCAATTACACAAAAAGATCGAGGACTCGCTTCTCCAGATTGGAATCCCGGCAGATCTCAGGGCATACCATCCCCACCTCACCGTCGGGCGGTGTCAGGGCGTCTCGGAAGAAATCGTGCAGCAGTATTTGAAACGCCACCGCGATTACATCGGTCCCACGTGGAAAATCGACCGCTTTTTCCTGATGCACAGCCTTCCCAAAGCCAACGGACATAGCTACGTTCCGCTCGACGAATACCCGCTGCTCCAAGCCTGACAAATGAGCGATACACGCTCATCCGGCAGCCCCTTCAGTTTGCGGTAATTCATTACCATCACCAAGACATCCCATCCCAAAACGAATCAGGATGGAATCATGCAAAAACAGGGCTAAAGACCGACGGTTTCCGACCGAAGATTCAAGAGTCTAATCCGAACCTGAAACAATGGTGCCAACGTCTATGAAGCTGCTGCAGAACCTGAATATCCGAACCAAGCTTTACCTCCTGCTTTTGCCACCACTGATCGGCCTGATTGCACTCGCGTCAATTCTGGTCAGTCAATCCGTCAACCGGACCACTCAGACACGGGAGTTGTCCAAACTGGTGGCCCTCAGTATCGAAAACGCGAAGCTCGGGTACCTCCTCACTGAAGAACGGAAATACGGGAACTTCATGCTTTGGGATCACGAGGCCGGGAACTTCGCCAGCCGTGACCGTCACATCGCTCCGTTCAAGCGATCGATTGAAGCCACCGACACCGTTATCCGCAAAATCAACGAAATCGCCCAAACCATTGATTGGAAGAGTCTGGAGCCCGTCTTTACGGACATGCTCAACGCCTACTTGGACGAGTTGAAGAAGATCGAAGGTTTCAGAAAGAGCACATTTGATTATTCTGGAAAACGCGACCCTCGCTATGAATGGTACACCAACACAGCAGCGGCCGCCGGTTCGCTCCTGGGGCTCATTTCATACCAGACGACCGAATCCACCCTCACCCGCAAGGTGCAAGCTTACGAGATTTTTCTCAACATGCGGACCAAATTCGCGAGTGCCATTTCATTGGCATCTCATCTCGTCCGTGAAGACAGTATTCCAATCCGGTGGTTTGGCGATTTCGGGGGGCACTACCGCCATTTTCTGGCACTGAGGGATCAGTTCAACTACACAGCTTCTCCAGAGCTGGTCGAAGCCCTCAGGGAAGGCATGACACATGCTGATTTTGACATGACGCTCAAATTGCTTTTTTGGATGGGCAACCTCGAACGGGTTGACGGGGGTTTTGATCTCCATGAGGCCGTTCGGGAACTTCCATACCCCGGAGACCGCACCCGGCTCATGGACTATACCGAAACCATGTTCAACGAAACCCTTCCCGGCATTTTGGACGGGATCCAGAACCAGCTCGAAATCGATCTGACGTCCTATGCCCAGAAGCACATCCAACAATTGGTCTCTACCCGCAACAAGGTGCTGGTTTTCGGCGTGTTGATCGTCATCCTCACGCTTCTGGCCAGTATCCCGATTATTTCGGCAATCACCGGAAGACTCCGCAATGTGCAAACCCGCATGGACGACATTGCAACCGGCGAGGGAGACCTCACCAAACGGCTCGAGGTGCAGGGGTCCGACGAAATCGCGAGGCTTTCGCACAGTTTCAATCTATTCGTGGACAACATTGTATCCGTGCTTGAACTGATCCGCTCAACCAATTCCCGACTCGAGCAATCCAGCGAGGTCATGCTGGGGTCATCTCAGGAAATGAACGTGGTTTCCCGATCCACCGACGGACAGATACGCGAGGTTACTCAGAGCGCAAATGTGATGAAGGCGGCAAACAAAGATATGTCGGACGCCGCCATGGATATTGCCAGCGCAAGCAATCAACTGGCAGTCGCGACAGAAGAATTGTCCAACTCGATCCACGAAATCGCCAAAACATGCTCGGAGGAATCCACGGTCTCTGAAAAAGCAAAGAAACAGGCGGAGAAAGCGCAGGGAGTCACCTCAGACCTCATGGACTACGCCCGCGAGATCAACTCTATTGTCAAAATCATCTCCGATATAGCGGCCCAGACGAATCTGCTGGCGCTCAATGCGACCATCGAGGCCGCCAGTGCAGGTGAGGCTGGCAAAGGATTCGCCGTGGTCGCGAACGAGGTCAAGGAACTCGCCCGACAGAGCGCGGGCGCGACCGAGAAAATCACAAGACAGGTGGAACAAATCCAAAGTGCATCGAGTTCGTCTTACGAAGCGATCTCCGAGATTTCGAAGATCATCGACCAGGTGAATCACTACTCGATGTCGATCGCATCCGCAGCCGAACAACAATCGGCTACAACGAACGAAATAGCCCAGAGCGTCAACAACGTCTCCAGTCAGGTCACCCGTCTCTCAGACAAGATCACCGCGTTCTTCCAATCATCTGAAACCATTTCCGACCGGCTCCGGGATGCCGCCGAGGCATCCACCCGGATTCTTCAGGAAACCGAACGGATCAAGCATCAGGCAAACGACCTGAACGCAATAGAGGAGGAAAACAAACAGCTCATTTCCCGATTCAAACTCACGGCCTAACCCCGCTTATGGAGCATGCCCTGCCGCGATGCTGGAATCGACAGGGAAAGGGATTGAGCGGCCCCATGATCAGGCGAAGGGTTCATGGGATGCCCTTTAAGACTTGCTGTATCCAAGGATCAAGCGCGCTTTTTCCAGGAATCCACTATCTCCTCAAAAATCTGCCTCAACGGGATGGTGATGTCCCACTCTGGGTAGTGGCTGCGCATCTTGTTGAGATCACTGTAATAGCAAATGTGATCTCCGATGCGGTTCTCACCAACATACTCGTAACGCATCGGTTTTCCGGAGATCTCAGCCACCAGATCAAACGCTTCGAGGATCGAGCAGGCGTTTCCCTTGCCTCCGCCAATATTGTAGACCTCTCCTTTGCGCGGGTTCTTGATGAATGCATGGATAAACCGGGCGACATCCTGCGAATGGATGTTATCCCGCACCTGCTTACCTTTGTATCCGAACACTCGGTACTCGCGTCCTTCGAGGTTGCATTTAACAAGGTAACTGAGGAAGCCATGCAATTCCACCCCGGTGTGATTCGGGCCGGTCAAACACCCGCCCCGCAGGCAACAGGTGTTCATCCCGAAGTAACGCCCGTATTCCTGCACCATCACATCCGCAGCCACCTTCGATGCGCCAAATAGGGAATGCTTGCTCTGGTCGATCGAGAAGGTCTCGGGTATCCCATTTTCGTAAGCCGGATCCGCGTAATCCCATCGGGTTTCGAGCTCCTTAAGCGCGATCGTATTCGGTCTGTCACCGTATACCTTATTCGTCGACATATGCGCAAACGGGGCATCCGGTACATGCCGGCGAACCGCTTCGAGCATGTTGAGGGTCCCCACCGCATTGGTGTCGAAATCATCAAACGGAATCGCCGCCGCACGATCATGGGAAGGTTGTGCGGCCGTGTGGACCACACAATCCGGCTTCACTTTAGCGAGCAAGGCATCCACTCCGGCACGATCCCGGATGTCCAGCTCGTGATGCTCAAACCCGCGCAAGGTCTTGATGAGCCGCTCCTGATTCCACCGGGTATCGCCACTCGGGCCGAAAAACACGGCCCGCTGGTTGTTGTCAACCCCATGGACCGTATATCCAAGTTGGGAAAAATACACACACACTTCCGACCCGATCAGGCCAGAGGAACCGGTTACTAGGATGCTTGGCATATCGTTACAATGTATTGGCGCTATCGCGCAAAAAGTGCAATTGATTTCATCCGGTTGAGGTAACGTTTTCCAACGGCCACTCGCGAATACCGCTCCGCAATTGTTTTTTTGGCACGCGCTCCCATAATGCGTCCGGACTCCGGATCACCAACCAACAGGCGCATGTGACCCGCTGCCACATCCACATCGGGCTCCGCCCAAATCTGACCTTTCGAATAGGGCCCCACATTCCGGTCCAACTCCACCAGCTTCACGGGAACCGGATACCCGTTCTCCCGATTCACAAACTCCCGGGTCGCTGACCAATCCGTCGATATCACCGGCTTGCCCAAGGCCATCATCTCGGCCACCGCCAATCCGAACCCTTCCGAGCGATGCAGCGACACAAAGGCATCACATGCCCACTGCAAACAAGTGAACTCCTCCCTCGTCAGGGTCGCATCCACAACCCGCACATTCGACAATCCCGCACAAAGACTTTCCAAGCGGTGTCGCTCGGATTCTCCATACCCTTTCCCGTGCACTTTGATGACCAATCCCGCATTTTTCCGAAGCGGATCCCCGGACGGAAATGCCTGCCCATATGCCTGAATCACCGCTTCAGGGTTTTTGCGGGGGGAATAACTGTTGAAATCGAACGCAAAAAGGAAGTGATACACCTCCTCCGGCAAGCCCAAGCGCTCTGCAATCTTCTGCGGGCTTTCAGCCGGAACCGGGACCTCTACCGCATGCGGCATGGTCAAAACCGGCACGGGAAGTTTGGCCGCCATCGCCTCGCGACAAAAATCCGAGGGGCACCAGATCTCATCAAACTGCCGAGCATAGGCGATCCAGGCATCCGGAAACTCTGGTAACTCCCACGCCCAGTATCCGATCCGATACCGGTCCCTGTCCATTTCCACCGGATGAGACTTTGCCAAATCCGAAGACTGCGGCGCATCGACATGCGCGATCGTGATGCTCCCCCGCCCCTTTTCCACGAGTCCTTCCGTCCAAAGCTCAAAGAGCGTTGCGCCATTCAACTTGAGGCGCATGTTGACCGCATCCA
>JAQVLM010000540.1 GCA_028704125.1 Opitutales bacterium | reverse complement strand
CCATAAACAGGCTTTTTGCCTGAGCCTCTTGAAGCAGGGGATGGCAAAAGCCACTGGCCGGATTGCACTCGTTCCGTGCGATAACGTAGTGCTTGTCGTAGAACCGGTTGCGCCAGCTTCCGGCTTCGCCATGCCAGCGGTAGATATAATCACGGGGATGAATCGCTTGCACAGAATTGGGGTCGTCCCTCCAGACTTCGACCATGGAGAAGCCCTCATCAAAGCCATCCGTATCCGAATGGGTGCGGGTGCAAACCGCCAGAAAGGCCACATCCACTTCGAGCGCCCGTCCCAGATACTCGAGGATCTCGTGGGGGATTGGCTCGGATGCGTCCAGGCCCTCATCTCCAAGTGAAAGGAGATGATTCATCGACTGAACCAACGCATGCAACAATTGGTCGCGCCTTTCCACCCTGATTCGTGCTACCCGCTCGTTGGTGATATCTTTAAGAAAGACGAGGTAATGGTTATCATCCAACGCTGTTCCATTGAGCGAGAGGTATTGTTCCGCGCCGTTTTTCCGGACAAAACGGAACTCACCCCTGGAGCGTTTTTCCTGCCGCAGCCGGTCAAGCCAGACCTGGCCATCGGGCCTTGCATCCGGATGCATGCGATCGAAAAGGGTCTGCTGCGCCAGCGCGAAGGTGCTGAATCCGGTGATTTTGGCGAGTGTTTCGTTGAGATGACAGAAGTCGCCGTGTTGATCAATAACGGCCACGCCATCCGGTGCGAAGTCAATGCATGCCCTATACTGGCTTTCGGTTACCGAGAGGTTTTCTTCCGTGAACTTCCACTTTGAAATGTCCCATCGGATTCCGACGACTTCGGTGATGGTGCCTGCGTTATCGAACACGGGAATGTATTCGTCGCGCACCCAGATGGTGTGACCTTTGGCGTGTTGAAAACGGTATTCGGAGCAGAGTCTGTCGGTTGATGCGATGTCGACAAGATCCTCCAGCAAACGCGGCTTGTCGACCGGATCGATTCTGGAGAACCAGAGCGTTGGATCGTGGATGAAGGCCTGCGGCCCGAATCCCAACAGTGTCTGGCAGTTGGGGCTGATCGCAAGAATAGGCCATGGGTCTTTGGCCCCAAAACGGAAGAAGAGGGTAGAGCCACTTACATCCGAGTTGCCGTGGATCGGGTCATTCGTGCGATCATTCAGATCCATCGGATCGGGTGAGCCCAATGCCGCAGAAAGAAATCCCACAATCGGAAGCGATGCCAATCCGCAGAACGCGGCGTCCGCGCCTGCCCATGCGTGCAAGATGAACCAGAGCAGAGCGGCTCCAATGATACTCAGCGCATTATGCAGCAACATGGCCCTTGCCGATACTTCGGAATGGGCATATGCACTGAGGCGGGAGAGCAGGTTTCTGCCGAAGGGTTGTATGACGAAGGTTAGCATCCGTTGACCACAAGAGTGGTTAATCGGACAAATTGTAAATAACCTTAGAAACTTTAGCGAACCAATGTGAATTTTTCTGATCCGAAACGCGGACGCAGCAGTTGCGGAACCACGATTTCCCCATCCCCAACGTGGTTGTTTTCGAGGATGGCGGCCAAGGTGCGGGACATTCCAAGCGCGGAGCCGTTCAGGGTGTGGACAGGTTCCACTTTCCCCTCCTTGTTGCGGTAACGGATCTGGGCGCGGCGGGCCTGAAAGTCGGTGAAGTTGCTACAACTTGATACTTCCAACCAACGCTTTTGTCCGCGTGACCACACTTCCAGGTCGAATTGCTTGGAGTGCGGGAACCCAATGTCTCCCGCGCAGATTTCCAATACGCGGTAGGGGAGTTGGAGTGCCTGAAGCATGTGCTCGGCATTCTTGCGCAGCGATTCCAGTTCCTCAAAACTGTTTTTCGGAGCAACCCATTTGACCAGCTCCACCTTGTCGAACTGGTGGAGGCGGTTGAGTCCACGCACGTCCTTGCCCCAGCTTCCGGCTTCCCTGCGGAAACAGGGCGTGTAGGCGCAGAATTTCAGCGGGAGATCGGCCTCGTTGAGGATCTCATCGCGATAGTAGTTGGTAACGGGGACTTCAGCGGTCGGTATGAGGTAGAGATCGTCGTTGATGACCTGATACATCTGTCCTTCTTTGTCGGGTAATTGACCCGTTGCCGTTGCGCTTGCCGCGTTTACCATATGCGGGGGCTGGATCTCTTCATAGCCCATGTTAACCGCTTCATCCAGGAGCGATTGAATGAGGGCGCGGTTCAGGCGGGCCAAGGCTCCCCGGTAGAACGGGAATCCTGCTCCTGTGACTTTTACCCCGCGGTTGAAGTCCAGAAAGGCGTTTATACCGGGTATTTCCCAATGCGGGCTCCCGGGAGCATCCTTGTCAAAACCTTCAGGCAGCCATTCATAAACCACTTTGTTGTCCTGATCCCCACGTCCCTCGGGGACGCTCTCGTGCGGCATATTGGGGATCGTAAGCATCGCCTGCTTCCAGAGCTCGTCGATTTCGCGGGTGCGGGCATCAGCGGATTTGACCTCCTCCGAGAGCGTTTTCATCTCGGCGATCTTGATCTTGAAGGCATCCGAACCCTTCTCCATGG
>JAQVLM010000539.1 GCA_028704125.1 Opitutales bacterium | reverse complement strand
GCCCGAAGCCAGGGCAGCCAACAACGCCCGCACCATCGGGCTGACCAGCCCAGTCGTATCAGACTACCGGGAAGAAGTTCCTCAAGAACCTGCTTTCATAGAGGAGCCCTCCGATCTGAAGGCAATCTCGGGCAGCAGTGTGACCCTGCAAGCACTGGCGCGGGGCAGTCCACCGCTCTCGATTCAATGGTATGAAGGCCCCTCTGGGGACACCTCCCATCCAGTCTACGGAACAAACGGACAAGGATTGGGACTCACCGTAACCTCGGGAGTCCGCTCGTTTTGGGCCAGAGCCTACAATGGACAATCTCATGCGGATAGCCGCGCAGCAACCGTCACCGGGATCGATGCATGGCCCAAATCGGTAACGGTTGATCAATCCCAGACAGACTATTCCTCCTATTGGCCCCATCAGATTGGACAACGCTATTGGCAGGAATTCGTTCCATCCATGCCATACCTGCACCGGGTCTCGCTCTACCTATTGGAGATAGGAGCACCTACCAGCTTCCGTTTCCGGATTCTGAATCACCGTGATCTTCCTATCATGGAAAAGACCATTCCGTTTTCTGGTGATATTGAGAACTCAATTGATGTCGGTCTATGGGTCGTCCCGGGACAAACCTATCGAATCGAGTGTGACCCGGGTTCCGACACCTCCAACTACGTTGCCTGGTTATACTATGGTTCCGCGGACATTTATCCCGCAGGTCAATCTTCATACACCTACCTGGGGCAACCCAACGATTTCGCATTCCAAACCCACGGAGGAATCAACACCACACCCGTGATGGTTGCGCCATCCAATGTAACGATCCAAGCGGGGCAGACCCTCCAAATAACCGTTCAGGCAAACGACGCAGATGGAGATCCACTCGATTTCCGGGCCAGTGGCGAGGCGAACTGAACCGGGAATGCACCTACCTATGTCCCCATCATATACGTGTATAAGACATGCGTTGACAGTCCGGATTATGGGTATGACAAATCCAGCATGAGTGATGGCAAAGAATCCATTTTCATCACTTCCTTGTGCATCAACACCAGTATTCTTGGACTATGATCGACTCATACCGCAGGCACACGCTGTTGTCACTCATCGCAGGGCTAACTGCGTGTCTGACCAACGTATCCTTTGGCGAAACCATATCGCCATCGATGAACCTTTCCGGCTACGGACTTACATGGCAGGATGAGTTTAAAGGTAACGCTTTGGACGCCTCAAAGTGGGAAGCCACCACATGTGGCCGAAGACATGCGATCAACACTCTCGATGCCGTTTCGGTGTCAGATGGAGTCCTCCGGATCACCACCTACACCGCAAATGGAACCCACCACACTGGTTTTATCCGCTCAAAAAACAGATTCGAAGCTCACTATGGATTCTTTGAGGCCAGAATCCGCTTTGACTCCACTCCGGGCGAGTGGGGGGCATTTTGGATGTTCGCCCCCACCGTTGGGAGCATCATCGGTGATCCGGCTAATGCGGGTGTGGAAATCGACATCGTCGAGCATCGCGCAAGAAACGGAGACGGGGATGATGTATCCGGAAAATACGTGGCCAACCTTCATGCAAGTGGACTGGGTTCGGGTCTGGCAACAGCCAAACGCCCATCCGGAAATGCAGCCCATTGAAGACCAATCCACACCTGCCGGAAAACCGATTCAATTGACCATTCAAGCCTCGGATCCCGACCCGGACGACACACTGGAATACTCTGCATCCGGAACGTCATCCCTCTGAATCATCCCGCTCGCTCGCACCATCAGAACCATCCGCTCCTTTGCTGGATTGAAGGGGAAACTGTTTACTAACAAAACAAAAAGGGAGGACCAAAAGTCCTCCCTTTTTTCTAAGCAAATTGTTAGATTGCCGAATCAACCAAGCGATGCGCGCACGCCAGCAAGCTGGCCGGCAGAGCCGAGGAGCTTGTTGCGCGATGCAATGAACTTGGCATATTCATCAATGAAGATCTTACCAGCCGGACGGAAGTCGAAATCACCCGGCTTGTCGCGGAAGAACTCGCGGTGAACGCGGGTCCATACCAAGCGGCCATCGGTGTCGATGTTGATCTTGGTTACCCCGAGCTTTGCAGCCGGCAGGTACTCGTTCACATCCACGCCCATCGAGTCCTTGATCTGGCCACCTGCGGCATTGATCCTGGCTACTTCGTCCTGAGGAACGCTGGAGGAACCGTGCATTACAAGCGGGTAGCCCGGCAGACGATCCTTGATCTTCTGCAGCACATCAAAGTGCAGGGATTGCTTACCCTTGAACTTGAAAGCTCCATGGCTGGTACCGATTGCACACGCCAGGGAATCACAACCCGTCAACTTGACGAACTCCTGGGCTTCATCCGGATCGGTGAGGCATGCATTGCCTTCCTCGACCTTGATGTCTTCTTCCACACCACCGAGCATTCCCAACTCAGCTTCAACCGAAATCCCCTTCTTATGAGCGGCTTCCACCACACGCTTGGTGATGGCAACGTTCTGATCGAAGGGATCATGGGATGCATCGATCATCACCGAACTGTAGAAGCCCGAGTTGATGCAGTCATAG
>JAQVLM010000538.1 GCA_028704125.1 Opitutales bacterium | reverse complement strand
GAGGATGCGTTTCAATCCTTCAAGAGCCGGTTGGAAGCCTACCTCAGTGACCAGGCGAAAGACCCGATGTTTGGTTTTCAGGTGAAATTGTATGAGGTATTGGGGCAGAACCACCCGCGGGCATGGTCCATGATGAAGGTGGAGGATATTCCGGGGATTGATTATAAAGGGACGCTGGACCTCTACCGTCAGCGTTTTGCGGACGCCGACGATTTTGTGCTGACGGTAGTCGGTAACTTCGATGAACCCTTGCTTCTCGACATGCTGGAGAAATACGTGGCTAGCTTGCCTGTGGTGGAAGGTGCGGAGGATTGGATCGATCATGGAGTCAGGATGCCGACCGATGCTCAGGTTCACGCGGTATACAAAGGCATGGATGATAAGAGCATGAGCGTGATGGCCTATGCGAAAGAGGCGCCGTATTCACACGAAGGTATGCTCAAACTCGATGCACTCGGGCATCTGTTGAACATCGTGCTGATCGAGGAAGTCAGGGAGAAGATGAGTGGGGTTTATTCCATCTACGCGAACACCAATTTCAGAAGGGCTCCCATTGGTCAGGCGGAGTTGATGGTTTACTTCCCGTCCGCTCCCGAATCGGTGGAACCGATTGAGAAAAAAGTGGTCGCGATTCTTGCGGACATTTTGGAAAACGGCGTATCGGATCTGAATGTGTCCAAAGTCAAGGAGACCATGAAACGTGCGTTTGAGCGTCAGCTTCAGGAAAATCGGTATTGGCTCGAGGCGATCAATGAATGTGCGTTCTGGGGTGACGATTTTTCACATGTCGTGGATCCGTCGGAGTTGGATGCGATCGACAGCGCCTTCATTGTGGACGCGATTCGCTTGCACTTTGATCCCGCCACCTTTACCCGCGTGACCTTGTATCCTGAGGCAATGGATCCTGCCCGTGTGCAGGCTGAAGTGGAGCCCGAGGCTGCTGCAGATACGCCTGACCCTGAGCCCGCTGCGGTTCTGTGAACTGACCAATGGCCGGCGGGCGTTTGACATTAGGCATTCCCTTGATTGAGTTGCAGCTCTGAAGCCGTTCCTATGGAAGGGACGGAACGCATCAATCATGAGTAAGGAAAGTGTATCAGTCTATTTTGGAACCATGACCGGGAACGCCGAGGAGCTGGCCACCCGGACGCGGGACGCAATCGCGGATCTTGGAATAAAGGTCACCATGGAGGATCTTGCCAAAGTCCCTGCGGCACGTATCGCCGGGGATGGCGAGGCGGTATTCGTGATATCGACATGGGGCGATGGTGAACCACCGGACGAGGCGGAAGAGTTTTACTATGCCGTGGTGGATGGAAAAGCCGGCAGCATCGAAAACCTCCGGTATGCGGTGGTGGCGCTCGGAGATTCATCCTATGATGATTTCTGTGGATGTGGCCGCAAACTGGATGAAGCGCTGGAGAAACAGGGGGCGCAGCGTGTGCTCAGCCGGGTGGATTTGGACATCGACTACGACGAGGGCTTTGAGGGGTGGCTCGAGCGCTATCTCGCTTACCTGCAGGATCGCTGATTGGCAATGGTGCCCGGAAAGGGACTTGAACCCTTACACCTTTCGGCACCAGATCCTAAGTCTGGCGTGTCTGCCAATTCCACCATCCGGGCTTGATCGCGAAGCGGACCAAATTGGTTTGCTTGCGTTGTTAAGTCTATGACTATTCGACTCCAGCCCGGACAATCAACCCCAAAAACGCCTTTCGCACTTTACAATACGAATTTGTCCTGAAGATTCGAGACGCTTCATGAACCCGACGACACCATCTGAATCATCCGGCAGCGGAATGCCGCCTGCAGCTATCGAGGGAACCCTCCCGACCGTGCTCGCGCCGATGCAGGATGTGACAACGTTGCCGTTCATGAAGGTCATCGCGCGGTGTGGCAGTCCCGACATCTTTTTCACCGAGTATTTCCGGGTGTATCCGCACTCGAGCTTGGAGAAGCACATTCTCGCATCGATCACCTCCAACGGAACCGATCGTCCGGTCATTGCGCAGGTTTTGGGAAATAGCTTGCCGGATATCCGGCGGATCACGGCATTGCTGCAGCGGCATCCTGTAGCGGGCATCGACCTCAATGTGGGATGCCCGGCTCCGAAGATCTACAAAAACAAAGCAGGTGGCGGCTTGCTCGCTGATCTCCCCTTGCTCGACCGGATACTCGAGACCCTGCGGGATTCGATCACGGAAACCCGATTCTCGGTCAAGATCCGATTGGGTTTCGACTCCTTTGAGCCCTTTGAGCCGGTGCTGGAACTCATCCGGAAGCACCGGGTGGACTTTGTGTCCATCCACGCGCGAACAGTTCGTGAGATGTATCGGGGCGAACCCCACTACGAGTTTATCGCAAAGGCCTGCTCGTGCCTCGACATTCCGGTTATCGCCAACGGCAACCTCAGTTCGCCGGCCAAGGCGATCCGTATCTCCCGTGAAACCGGTGCGGCCGGTGTGATGATCGGGCGGGATGCGATTCGCAATCCGTGGATCTTCCGTCAGATCCGGGAGGCTACGCAGGGGATGGAGCCCTTCCAGCCGACATTAGCTGATGTCAGA
>JAQVLM010000067.1 GCA_028704125.1 Opitutales bacterium | reverse complement strand
CCTCAACGGATGCCTGCCTCCGGTCAGCGTGTTCAACCCGCTCACCGGAAAAAACGAATCGCTCTGGTGATACGGATTTCCGGATTGATCCAAATGTGGATTTCCTGTGATCCTGTACGCAATCATTCTTGTTAAACCTGCCCATTTCTGCCAATTTCAGAGTTTCGATGCCCAACCATTTCCGCCAAACCAAGATCATCTTCACGATCGGACCTGCCACTCAGGACGTGGAAACCCTTGAGAACCTCATTTCAGAAGGGGTAGACGTATGCCGGTTCAACATGGCTCACGCTTCCGTGGAGTGGGTGAAAAAGACGGTCGCCAACATCCGCGAAGCCGGCCAAAAGGCCGGCCGTTCCGTGGCTTTGTTGATGGATGTCAAAGGGCCGGAAATCCGGACTGGGGACCTGCCCGCCCCCCTGATGCTTTCGAAAGGCGATGTGGTGGATTTCATCCTTGCATCGGGGCAGGCGGCCGAACCCGGGATTCCACAGGTTTCGGTCAACTACCCGAAACTCATCACCGATCTCAAGGTTGGGGATTTCCTTCTGGTGGACAGCGGTATGATCCGTTTGAAAGTGATCCAGAAGCTTCCCTCGGCCCTCCGATGCAAAACTGAAACCGGCGGAAGCCTGGGAAGCCGGCGTCACATCAACCTGCCGGGAGTGCGGGTCGATTTACCCTCCCTGACGAATAAGGACAAAAAGGATGTCGAGTTTGGTGTGGAACTGGGTTTCGACTACTTTGCCCTTTCCTTTGTGCGGGAAGCAGCCGACATCGAGTTGCTGCGCCGGTTTCTGATCGATCACCACTCAAAGGCACGGATTGTCGCCAAAATTGAAGATCAACAGGCAATATCCAACCTCGAGTCGATCATCCGGGCATCGGACGGACTCATGATCGCCCGTGGAGACCTTGGCATTGAATGCCCATTCGAAGAATTGCCGGTCATTCAAAAGCGTTCGATCGCCCTTTGCAACCAATACTGCAAACCGGCGATCGTCGCCACCCACATGCTTGAGTCGATGATCACGGCCCCGATTCCGACGCGGGCAGAGGTCACGGACGTGTCGAACGCTGTTTTGGAGCGGGCGGACTGTGTCATGCTTTCGGGAGAAACATCCGTCGGCAAATACCCCTTGGAATGCATCCGGGTGCTCAAGCGCATCGTCGAACGCACGGAACAGACCATCCAAACACGGCCGTCGGAATCCGTCCGGCTCGAAACCCCGGCCGAGAAGATGCTGCGTTCGGCAGCCCACCTGGCTTCTGAAGTCGATGGATCCGGACTTGTTGTTTTCACGCGGGGGATGCGCTACCCTCTCCTTCTGTCGGCACTCAGGGCGTCGAGCATCCCGATTTATGCGTTCACGGATGACGAAGCCCTCTTCCGTCAGATGACTTTGGTATGGGGGGTGGAACCCTTTTTCATGACCTATACCCAGGATCGGGAGGAAAGCATCCAGAACGCCCTGCTCGTTCTCAAAACCAAAGCATGGGTCCAGTCCGGTGACCGCCTGGTGGTGGTTACCAATGTATTGGCACGCTCCAAGGTCGTCGAAAGTATCCAATTGCGTCACGTTGAATGAAGTCTGAAACCTATTATCCTAGCCTTGAATCCTTTCTGGAACAGAGCCGTTCGGCTAACCGCCTGACGGTTTCAAGCGACTACTTCGGTGATACCGAGACACCGGTAACCGCGTATGCCAAGTTGCGTGGTTTTGGACCGTCTTTCATGCTTGAATCCGTGGTCGGAGGAGAGAAACTCGCCCGATACAGTTTCCTGGGCTGCGATCCCGATATGGAAATCGTCATTTACAAGGATAAGACGGTTATCCGCCACCGCAACGGAGACGTGGAGACCCGTCCAACCGGTGCCGACCCGCTGGATCATTTGGAGCAATTCATGCGCTCATGCAAGACGCTCCCCCACCAGCCGGACCAGCCGGTTTTCACGGGTGGAGCAGTCGGCTTCGTCAGCTACGAATACGTTCACGCGATTGAGCCGACAGTACCATGCCCGCAAAAGGATGATCTGGGGATGCCCATCGCATACTTCCTTGTAACCGAAAGCGTGGTGATCTTTGATCATGCCCGGCAGAAACTCACGATATCGGCCAGCGTGGATGCCTCAGCGGACCCTCAGGCAGCCTACAAGAAAGCGGTGGATGCCATTCAACGGACACGTGCCCGACTCTCGCGCAACTATTCCTATCCATTGAGCGCATTAAGCACGGTGGATACCACGGCCGATGTACAGAGCAGCTTTGCACGGGCCGATTTCGAAAAAGCGGTCATGAAGGTAAAGGAATACATTGTTGAAGGGGATGTATTTCAGACCGTTTTGTCCCGGCGTTTCTCGATGGACTATCCCTTGTCGCCGCTGGATCTGTACCGGTCGCTCCGCAACGTCAACCCCTCGCCGTACATGGTGTTGCTGGAAAGCCCGGAGTTTGCGGTTGTCAGCGCATCGCCCGAGATCCACGTCAAGCTTCAGGACCGTCAGGTCGAGATCCGGCCGATTGCAGGAACCCGTCCGAGAGGCGACACATGGGAAGATGACCTCGCGCTGGAAAAAGATCTGCTGGCGGATCGCAAAGAAAAAGCCGAGCACCTGATGCTGGTGGATCTTGCGAGAAATGACATCGGGAGGGTATGTAAAATCGGATCGGTTGAGATCCCCCAGTTCATGATCATTGAGCGCTATTCCCACGTGATGCACATCGTTTCACAGGTCCTCGGAGTGCTTGACGACGACAAGTCCGCGTTTGATCTTCTCAGGGCGACTTTCCCGGCCGGTACCGTCAGCGGAGCACCCAAGGTCAGGGCCATGCAGATCATTTCGGATCTGGAGAATGCGCAACGGGGAGTCTATTCCGGCGCATTGGGCTACTTCTCCTTTGACGGAAACCATGATTCCTGCATCGCCATCCGCACCGCTGTTATCAAGAACGGACGCATCCACTTCCAATCCGGAGCGGGAATTGTGGCGGACTCCAAACCCGAAAACGAATACGAGGAAACACTGAACAAAGCCAAAGGAATGCTCCGGGCCGTGCAACAATCTTTGGCATTCGATCGTTGAGGCAGTCATGACAGGTCAAATCCAGATGCATATTGTACTTGATAACGGCGCCTTATCACCGTAAGCACTTTTCCTAATTCAATCCTCCAACCACCATCGCTTCACCATGCCTACAAGAACAGCTAACACGGAGAAAAAAACAGGCTCCCCATCGGAAGCTCAATCCAACGATTCCAGAAGCGCGCTTTCCAAAGTGGCAGAAACCGAAATGACGGGCATGGCTGAACGCATCAGTGTATCCCGCAACATCGGACCATCGCGCAGTGCGTTTGGGGATGCTTTTGCCGAGGAAGAGGTGGACGTCAAGACGCTGCCGAATTCGGAGAAGAGTTCGATTAAAATTTACCTTCAGGAAATTGCAAAGACCCCACTGCTCACGCACGAGCAGGAGGTGTCGCTGGCATCCCGCATCCGCAAGGGCGACCAGGAGGCCCGCAATCAAATGATTTCGGCAAACCTCCGTTTGGTGGTGAAGATCGCATATGACTACAACCACTTTGGGCTTCCGCTTCTGGATTTGATTAGCGAAGGTAATATCGGATTGATCAAAGCCGTTGAACGCTTTGACCCCGAAAAAGGGGGAAAACTGAGCACCTATGCCGCATGGTGGATCAAGCAATCGATCAAGCGTGCATTGGCCAATCAGAGCAAAACGATCCGTTTGCCCGTCCATCTGGTGGATAAGATTGCAAACATGAGACGGATCACGCAACGCCTCACTGAAGAGCTGGGGCGCGAACCGGCCGACGATGAAATCGCCATCGAAATGGGCATACCGGTGAACAAGGTGGCTCACCTGAAAAGCGTAAGCGTGAGACCGGCATCCCTCGACGCACCGATCGGGGATGACGAGGACACCGAGTATGGCGATCTGGTGGGCGACGAAAACGCCATCAATCCATTCGACAAGCTGCGGAGCAAGACTCTCCTGAACGACATGAATCAAATGCTGGATTCCATCGATCCAAGAGAGGCCGAAATCATTCGGATGCGCTTTGGTCTGGATGGGGAAAAACCACGGACCCTCGAAGAGGTGGGTCAGGCTTTTGAAATCACCCGCGAACGGGTACGCCAGCTTCAAAACATGGCGATATCCCGCATGAGGAAGATCATGACCTCGAACGAACGGCAACGCACACTGGAAGAGGTAAAGCAGGAGGAGCTGGAGCGGAAGCGAATGGAAGTGCTGCACGAGTTCTTCGAAAGCAAACGCAACAAATCCGATTCCTGATCCCGGGATCGCAGGGTTTCAGGATTTCGGGTTGAGCGCATTCCAAACCGATGCCGCCGCGATGACCGCGGTGTCGGAACGCATGACGCGCGCACCCATGGAACACATTGTGAATCCGGCCGACCGGAGAAAACCTCGCTCGTTGGAGTTCCAACCACGTTCGGGACCGATGGCAAGCGTCACTCCGCTTGCAGCGCCACTCTGAACCAGCGCCTGCATGTAAGGTTGTTCGGCTTCATACAAATCGAGAGCGATTCGGCAAAACGTCGAGCAAACCTTAGACAGCGCGGTCTCAAGGCTATCCGCCACGGAAACATCGGGGAAACGCGGATTGAAGGACTGTTCCACCCCCTCCCGAAGTTGAGCGGTCCACTCATCGGTCTTCCAAAGACTGCTGGTGGCATAACCGCTTTCCCCCTTCCCACCCACAAAAAAACAGGCTTTCCGGATTCCCATGGTGGGCAGGTCCCGCAAAATCCTCCGGGCGGATTGGGGACGAGGCAATCCAATGATCATTTCCACCGGAGCCAATGTGTCCGCTTCCGGCAGGGACCAATCCACCCGAAGCTGAAGGGCCCCATCCGGGAGCTCAAAAGGACTGGCTTTCCCCATACGCCCATCCCGGAGCCCAACAAAAAACGAGTTCTTTCCGTCCCGCATCAGGACATCGAGGATATGTCGAGTACTGCGATCTTCGGCATCGAGCGTCTGACAGGGGCTGTCGTTTTCGAGTAAGATCAGGTTCATAGGAAAGCGAGTCGGAACAAAGGATTGAATTCAGAGATGGTGCATGGATCCGGAACAGAAAATTCCCGAAACCCGAAGGGCACATCAGGCGTATATTTGAATAGATGAGCACGGTTGTGCGTCAATACTCCTATCTGAAGCATTCATTCTCATTCTTACCGAATCTGAAACCGATCTTGTCATGAAAAAATCAGCAAAATCCTACCGCCAACAAATCGGCATCCTTTTGATTGCAGGCGTGCTCTTCTCATCCGGGTGTGCATCCTCGGGTCCAAACGCCCAGGCCGGAGCAACCGTTGGAGCGTTGAGTGGAGCCGTATTGGGCGCTGTGATCGGCAATAACACTGGACACGGATACGATGGCCGTGCTGGAGACGGTGCCCTGATCGGGGCCGCCGCCGGAGCTTTGATAGGCGGAGCCATTGGCGCGGAAGAGGACCGGGAAGATGTCCGGTTTGCCCAGCAACGGGCATACGAACGCGAGCAACAGCGTGAATTGGCAAGAGCAAGGGCAGAAGAAGCCCGGGCCCGGGAGGAATACGAACGCGCACTCGCGGTCCAACGTGGAGCGATTCTTTCCGAAACACAAATTGAGTCAGCTGAACGCCGGGCTGCCGAAGCCGAAGCCCGCTTGGAAGAATTGAGGAAACAACGTCTCGAAGCCGCTCATAAGATGCGCAGGCTGGACGATGCGGAAGCACGTTTGGCAAGAGCACAGGAGGAAATCCGCCGACTGGAAGCTGAAATGGGAGGGATGCCCTCCGCTTCGGGGGAATCAACCTACTGAGCATTCGATGCCGGATGGGGCGACGTTGAGTTGGAAAAACCAAGGCTATGGGGGCGAATTCTTTCACAAAACCCACATTAGCATTTGATCCACATCCGCCCAGGCACACACTGTAATCAAACTCCAAGGCCCGCAAAAGCACCGCATTTCTTTCCTATGAAAGCTTTGATCCGATTTCTCCCGCTTTCCTTTGTCCTGATCCTCATGACGGCATGTCAGCCCCGATATGCGTTTGAAGTGGACAGTATCGCCGCCGGGGAACTGAACACGGGTGCGTCATTTGTGATCGTGAGTGCCAATCCGGACATCCGGGAGAATGATCTCCGCTTCATCGAAGCGGCAAACTACATCCGGCTGGCAATGGAAGGAATGGGCTGCTTCCAAGCTCCATCCGCGGCAAGCGCGGACATGATCATCGAACTCGATTTTTTCCTCGGGGAGCCGCGCGATTCCCTCACCGTCCGACCGCATCCTGAAACCTATTGGACCCCGGGCCGTCATTATTCGGTTGAGGTTCCCGTTCGCAACAAGGAAGGGCGCATCATTGGATACAGCCGCAAGGTGTATCACGAACCGTCACAGCAATACACGCACTGGGAAGACCGGGTGGAGACCACCACCCTTTTCGAAAAGAGCCTGACACTCACCGCTTATGACAACCGGCTGGGCGCGGCAGTAAAAGATCCGGTTCAACTGTGGAGTGTGACCGTTGTCAACACCGACCCATCGAATGATCTGCGTCATTACCTCCCATTCATGGCAGCTGCCGCCCTTCCCTATATCGGATTCGACACCGGAAGAAAGACCGTGGTAGTCGTGTCGGAGGAAGATCTTGAGGTGGCATTCGGTCCCTCATCAACCCGCTGACCGGCAAGGCAATGGAATCCGGAAGCCATCCCGTAGACGGATCCGATCCGATTCCGTATGCATCCCAATCGATCACGGAATCGGATATCGACTACGTCAAAAAAGCGCTGACCTCCCCTTCGATCACGCGGGGAAAATGGGTTGAGTCTTTTGAATCGGCCATAGCCACTGAATGTGGAGCACCTCACGCGATAGCGGTTTCTAACGGAACCGTTGCGCTCTATCTTGCCATGCTTGCTCTCGGAGCAGGCCCACACACGCACGCGATTTGCCCGGCCGTCACTTTCCTGGCGACTGCCAACGCATTCCTGATGTGTGGTGCCCGTTTGCACTATGCGGATGTGGATCCGAAAAGCGCTTTGATCGACACTGCCAAACTGGAAGCTCAACTCCGCGGGATCCGGGAAACCCACCCTCACGCCAACATCATGCTCGCTTCGGTATCGTTTGCAGGCGACGCACGTCATCTGCCTGAAACCGACAGAATCTGCAAGGAATACGGGGTAATCCACATTGAGGATGCGGCACACAGCCTCGGGGGCACCTATATGACCCTTTCATCCGGAACATTCAAGAGCGGATCCTGCAAACACAGTGATGCCGCAATCCTCTCTTTCCATCCGGCAAAACACATCACGACGGGAGAGGGAGGCATGATCCTGGTGCGCGACAGCGCAGTTGTCAGGCAGGTCAGGCGATTGAGGAACCATGGTTTTCTGGCGGATGATCCCCGACCTTCGGAACTGGAGGAACCGTGGGCCTATTGCCAAACGGAGTTGGGGATCAACGCATGGATGACGGATATTCAAGCTGCCTTGGGACTCTCGCAGCTCAGTCGACTGCAGTCCAATCTGAATCGAAGGAGGCAACTGGCAGCATGGTATGCTGAAAGCCTCGCGGCCCGCCCATTCAGCGACTCCATCTCCGTCCTGCCCTATGACATCCATCACGCCTACCATTTGGCGCTGATTCAATGGAAGTCGTCCGCTCTGCGGCGGTTGGCCTACGAACACCTCCATCGCAAAGGCATACGGGTTCAGATTCACTATGTTCCCCTCTATCGACAACCCCTGCAGCACCAACGGGCCCTATCTTGTGCGCCATTGCCGGGAGCGGAATCCTACTATGCCGGATGCATGTCCCTACCCTTGTATCCATCCATCTCCGATGCTGCTCTCGACCGGGTTATGGATTCCCTGCGTGATTTTTGTGCTCGACAGACTTCGGGTTAGAACCGGATCCGTCCGCATCCGGATTGGTGCCTTTTCCAAACAGAATCCGACCGGCAAGCGCCATCAGCAGAATGAGAAGCAGCACGCTCAACGCTTGACGCTCCGATCGGGTTAACCGCATCAGCATGGCTTCATCCTCCTCCTTTTTCCTCGAACGGTGGCTGAAAGCGACTCCCGGGTTTCGGATGCATCATCCGTTGAATGCATGACAGTTTTACAGCCAAAGGATTCCACAACCCTGTCAATCAGCGGATCCGAAGTCCCGCTTTTTGTGGGCCCGGGAAACCTTAACGTATTTTTCAGCCCAATAGCGCAGGGATTTGCGGGTATTCTCGTCGAGGGATTTCACAACCTTGGCCGGCATCCCCATCACGAGTGAGCCCGGCGGGACGATGGTGCCTTTGGTCACCAGGGCACCGGCTCCCACAATGCTTTCCGCTCCAATTTGCGCACCATCCAAAACGATGGCACGCATTCCGATCAAGCATGCGTCACCGATCTTGCACGCATGAATCATGGCTCCATGCCCAATCGTGACATACTCTCCGATCTCCACTGGCATATCATCCGCCAGATGAACAATCGTGCCATCCTGAATGTTGCTGCCCCGTCCAACCCGGATCTCCTCAATGTCACCCCGCAAAATCGCACCGGGCCAGACACTGGAGTCCTCCGCCAGCGTCACGGCGCCCATCACAACGGCTGATGGAGCCACGTAGGCGGATTCCGCGATCACGGGCTCGCGGGAGAGAAACCGTTCAAGTCTTTCTTCAACTTCCATATGGCACAGCTTAGAGAAAGCTGGTGGCCACGGTCAATCCCGCCATCACAATCGAAACCATGCTCATGAGCTTGATCAAAATGTTGAGGCTTGGGCCGGATGTATCCTTAAATGGATCCCCCACCGTGTCACCGATCACAGCCGCCTTGTGGGCAGCGGATCCTTTTCCACCAAGGTGCCCTTCCTCAATGTACTTTTTCGCATTGTCCCATGCACCCCCGGAATTGGCCATGAAGATGGCTAAAACAAATCCGGCAGACAACCCACCGGCAAGCAGTCCGACTACCCCGGCTACTCCGAACACCATACCCGTCAAAACCGGAACAATGATCGCAAGCGACGAAGGCAACATCATTTCCTTCTGGGCTCCTTTTGTGGAGATTTCCACACACTTGGCATACTCCGGTTCAGCTTCACCTTCCAGAATGCCTTTGATTTCGCTGAATTGACGGCGAACCTCATCCACCATGCTTTGAGCCGCCCTTCCCACAGCCTGCATGGTGAGCCCGCAGAACACAAATGCCATCATGGACCCGATGAACAAACCAATCAGAACCTTGGGATTCATCAGGTTGACCTCGAAATTGTCCACCAATGTGAGGATATCAAGTGCATGCGCGTCTTCCGAAGAAGCAATACGCTCCAGATTCGGGAACACATACTCTCCGGTCTTCGAAACAATGCGGGCAATCGCCATTTTCAACTCTTCCATGTAAGAAGCAAGCAATGCCAACGCCGTCAATGCGGCAGATCCAATTGCAAAGCCCTTGCCCGTCGCAGCCGTGGTGTTTCCCAAAGCGTCGAGCGCATCGGTCCGCTTGCGAACCTCCGGTCCCAAATGGCTCATTTCCGCATTTCCACCGGCATTGTCCGCGATCGGTCCATAGGCATCGGTGGCCAGCGTCAATCCGAGAGTCGAAAGCATCCCCACCGCAGCTATCCCGATACCATACAATCCACCGGACATATTGGCAAAACTCCATCCGGAAGCACAGAGGAACGCGAAGCTGATTCCCAGCACAATCGCCAATACGGGGACCGCAGTTGAGAGGAACCCCGTTCCCATCCCCGAAATAATCACAGTCGCAGGGCCGGTTTGCGCGCTCTCCGCGATCTTACGCGTGGGAGCATACGCATGGGAAGTCGCATATTCCGTGGCATACCCGATGACGATACCGGTAATCAATCCGGTCACGATCGCGCCCCATATTCCCCACATGTTGTCGATCTTCATAACATGGAGGACTCCCAGAGACCCAATCACAATCATCAATGAGCTAAGGTTGACCGCACGGGACAACGCGGCTCCCAACTGCTTCTGGCTGCCTTCCTGCCGAACACGGACAATGAATACACCCGCGATCGAAAGAAGGGTGCCAAGGGCGCCAATGATCATGGGTGCAAGAACGGCTTTAAGTTGCATGCCAGGCTGAGTAGCGTATGCCGCTGCACCGAGGGAGGCAGTTGCCAGAATAGAACCACAATAGGATTCATAGAGGTCTGCCCCCATTCCCGCCGCATCACCCACATTGTCGCCCACGTTGTCCGCAATGGTAGCCGGGTTTCTCGGATCATCCTCCGGGATTCCGGCTTCCA
>JAQVLM010000066.1 GCA_028704125.1 Opitutales bacterium | reverse complement strand
TCTGAATCCCATTTTGCAAGCGGTACCCGTTACTCCTTCGTAAGATACCATCGCCAAGGCTTGGCGCTCCATTCCGGACCCGCGTAATCGACACCAATCCGGGGGGCACATTCCATCCGAATCGCATCTCCCGCTCCTCGCGGTTCGAGCCATATGTAAGCCTCCGGGCTACATACGGTTCCATTGTGTCTCCGGTCAATTCCCAATCCGCGCGTGAGCCGCCCCGGCCCACGGAGCTCTTCCACACCCCGGATCAATACGGCAGATGGGTACCCCTCCGGACCCGTCACAAGATTCAGCATCCAGTGAATCCCGTAGCACAAATACACATACCAATGACCGGCCGGCCCGAACATAACCGAGTTTCTGGATGTCTGGCCTTTGTGAGCATGGGATGCCCGGTCTTCAAAACCATCGTAAGCTTCCACTTCTACAACCCGTCTTCGCAGAACGGATTCCTCACTGCTCCGAACGCACAAAACCATTCCCAAAAGGGAAGGAGCGACTTCAGATGCCCCCTTGTTGAGAAGCTTACCGAATGCATCAACTGAAAAGCCTGCGTGCATTTCCACCAAGAATCAAACTCAAGACACGGGTATCCGGAACCACTTCCCGAATCTCGTCAATGAATCGCGAAAAACCGGGGGTCTTTTCCAGCCGCGGATAAAGCATCAGAGGATAATCTGAACCATACAGCAACTTTTCCGGGCCCACCGCTTCCACCGCCAGATTGAATACTCCGGGATCATAGAGAAGAGGACTCGCCGCCGTGTCATAGAAAACGTTTTTGAATAGCTTACGAACGTAGGGATTGAGTTCATGAAACAGAACCAAACCACCCCAGTGAGCCAATATGATCTTCAAATCAGGGAACTGCTCCACCAACCACTGGATATCCTCGTATTCAGTTCCAGCCTTTGGCTGATAAGGTCGGCCGACCGGCTCGGTAACATGCAGATTGATCATCAACCCATGCTCTGAGGCAAACTCCGCCACCTCTATCCACGCCGGATCCCGGAGCAAAAACCCCTGAACCGCCGGATGGATCTCACCGATACCCTTGAACCCGTGGTCAACCGCATAGCGCAATTCCTCCATCGCAGACACCCGATCCAGTGGCTGGATGCTGGCAAATGCATGCCAGCGTCCCGGTTCACGCGCCAACATCTCCGCATACCACCGGTTCTGCTCCACACAGGTTGCAGCATGCTCCCAATACCAGCCCATCAAAACCGTTCGCTCGATTCCGGATTCATCCATCGCATGGAGCATTTCCTCCGGTGAAACCCAGCCTTGCAGACTCCGTCCGCTCTCGGGAACCATGAGCGCTCCCCAGAAGGTCTCCTTTCTGGAAAGGGCATACTCCCGTGGATCCGCTACCGCTCCGTGGGGAAATAAATGTGTGTGTGAATCAATGATCATGTGGAAAACTCCCGAATCCGATTCAGGCGAACCCGAACCATATCTCAACACGGAAATTCCAGCGCTCCATAAAAAGAATCCGGCCCAAGCCGGTTGAACCGCACTTGGGCCAGACAAATGGTCCTCTATTCTTGATAAGGATGATCAGATTCCGATCACGGCATCGCCCTTCTTGGGCATCTCACCACTCAGCAATTTGCAATAGGCAATCTTTTCCTTCACTTCGGAGACTTCAATCGTCGCGGAAACCGCCCCTTCAAGCCGATCCAGCACTTCTCCGGTTTCCGGATCTGTGAGGATCTCACCAACCTCACGAACTTCCAAGCGCATTCCGGGTGTCACATTATAGTTGGTTCCGCGGTTGATCACGATACGTTCGCCAGCAACCGTCACCACACTTCCGTCAAACTGATAGTCTTCAAACTCCTGGGCGATGAACTTGACGGCTTGAGCAATACAGTCAAATGCGGCTTCTCCGATTGGAGTCTTGGAGAACCCGCCAACGTCACCACTGAACCAGTCTTCGGTGTATCCCACGCTGATACTGCGTCCACCGGCCTTACCGACAATGCGTTGACTGGCCAGGAGTTCACTCGTGCTCGAGTCAAAAATCTTGATCAGGACCTCCATCTGAGCCTTGTTGCCACCCAAACCGAGACGAACCCCCTTGATGTTCAACCCGACATCCGATCCGGATTCGTTCGCTTCCACACCAAGAATCTGGGCCCTTGCCAAATACTTCGCACTGCGGATCAATCCGGTCTGCGCAACACCAGACGCCTGTGCAGCCCTTCCGCCAGACTGCAGATCCTGCTCAGTGAAAGTCGCCCCAAGGTTTTCCCTTTCCACGACGACAAACCGGCCGGTGCTCATCAAAACGTTCTCGAGCATTCCCGTCATATTTTCCTGGAGGTCGATGCTACTCTTCCACATCGAGGTATTCTCGAAAGGAACGACAGCAATTGCATGCTTGACCCCATTGTACGGGGGCAATCCAAGATCGGCGTTTCCGTCCTTGGTTTCGGTTTTCCGGCTAAATGGATTTGCGGAAGCGACAGACACAGCCGCAAGCAGGCCAAGAGCCATCAGAGAACAGGATTTCAGGTTCATATTCATGGTGATCGTTGTTATCTCGTGTGATAGGTTGAAACACTTCTTTCGTCACAGGACCCCGGAATCGGGATGCTTTCACGACGACTATTTGAGGATAGACTGCACAAAGTACACGTTTATTCAAAAATCAACTAACGGCAACCCATAACCATCGATCTTATGACGTACAAACACTCAAGCAGGCGAACACCACGTCCCCGGAAACCTATGGGAACAAACCGTCCATGCGTTCAACCGTAGTCCTCGATTATGCGGTCAAACAATGCATCCAGTTCAGGATCGATCACGCAGCATTCCGGATGGGATTGATGCCACTCCGCTATCTCCCGCGCCCCTTGACTGAAGGGAATCTCACAACGGAATTCCGGCACCAGCGCCTTGATCCGGCTGTTGTCAAAAATCATGCTCGCCGTCTTGTCGCCTAATAGACTATCACCGATTGCCGTGTGGTATCGCGCAATAATCCGGGATGGAATCGTCACCAAATCCGGTTCCTTTCCAAATGCTTTTCCAAGCGCCATCAGAATCTGGTTCCAAGTCAGCCACTCGTCAGACGTGATATGATAGGACTGCCCAATCGCTTCCCTCTTTCCCAAAAGCCCCACCAAACCTTTCGCGAAATCACGGTGATGGGTCAGTGTCCAGATGCTCGTTCCATCACCATGCACCACAACCGGTTTACCCCTGAGCATACGGCTGATCACAGTGTATCCACCTTCCACCGGAATCAACGAAGGGTCATAGGTGTGGGATGGCCGGACCACCGTGTAAGGGAACCCGGATGAAGCAAACGCCTTTTCCAGAACACGCTCGCACTCAATCTTGTCCCTCGAATACTGCCATACCGGATTGTCCAAAGGCGTATCCTCGGTCACCGGTAGGCGATCCGGAGGCGTTTGATAAGCAGATGCGGAACTGATGAAAACATACTGATCCGTAATAGCCGCAAACAACCGGATATCCGCCTCCACATGAGCCGGCACATACGCCACCCAGTCGACCACGGCATCAAACCGATGCCCCTTCAGCGCCTCACGCACCGATGGCTCGTTCCGGATATCCCCCTGCAGATGGCGCACACCGGGAACCGGACGCAATACCGAACTGTGGCCACGATTCAGGTGCCACAGTTCAATTCCCCGTTCCAACGCCAAACGCGAACACGCGGAACTGATAACCCCTGACCCACCGACAAACAACACTTTCATGGATTCCTCCCTTAACTAACCATGCCCCATTCATCAATGCGGTCGTTTTGCACCAGTTGTAGACTCCAATAGATCCATGCGTCCATCCAATTGAGATCCACACTTACCCACCTTGCATCGACCCGAGCCCACTCCATGTTTTCGATCATTGAATAGGACCACCACAGCACCCCATCGAAACGGGATCCCGATACAAACTCACATGGCAATCGACGAAATGGATCTATTCCCTTGCACCGGAGGACGCCCCTTCAATAAAAACAAGGGATCTGGTATAGTCCACAAACATTGGAAACGTTGACTCATACTCTGAGGCCAATCCCTGATATTCTACCTCAATAGTCCACGAACCGATTTGAAAATAGTATAAACGAAACACACGGGAGCTTCCATCTGAAGAGGAAAGTGAATATCCAATGGAAAGGGGTTGAAAGCTACGAAGTCCTCTCGGAGAATCCGGATCCTGAAAGCTGCTGTCTTGCCAAGGGGCAAAAGCTATCGACGCCCCATGCTTTCCCAACAAACCTGCGGCAACACCCAACATCGTGTTCGAATCCACCTTATTGACAAAGACGCCCTCCGCAAAAAGGGTGATCGAAACCTGGGAATTCTGAAAGGTCCGGTTCACAAACGAGGCGGAATACCGCCCTGAGCCACCCGGACGCAAGTTCCAATCAGAAAGCACCCCATTGGTAACGACCATCGAGGGATGAACCATCTCAACTCTTTCTGATGGAATTCCGTCAAAGATATAATCGACTACCTTAACATTCAACGCATCACTCACAGTGGCTGGACGATTGATTGCCGGGCAATTCAGCGACTCAATGAAAGAACCAGTCGATTCAGTTGCACAGAGCCCTACACCCAGCCAAAAAAACAACCCACCCAACGAAAAACCCAATCTAGTATTCAGTTTCATAACAAAAGACCCAAATTAACTCACTCCATCAGGGCTATTCAATACCACCGGAGGTGACCCCATATCCGAATATCGCACACAGAACACCCCGCAATTAGCGCAGCCCAGTTGCAATACTCTCATACTCGGCCTCGGTCAGATTTCTTATCCCCCCCATCCGGAAATCGAGAACCTGAATCCATCCCGGTGGAATCCTCGAGTGATTGGGATAGTCCAAAACATCAGGCTGCCCCCAGTCCCGATTTGGAGGATCATAATAATAACCAGTATCTTTGGGCATAGGTTCCTTGTGCGCCTCACTCTGAAACAACGCATTCAGGGATGTCCTCATGCGCAAATCAACCCCGGACCAATCTTCCAAAAACCTCGGGAAATTATGGGCCCCACCACTTATCTTACCGGTGGAATCCTTAATAATAGTTGGAATGAGGCCGGTAATAACGGATACAGACATTTCTGTAAAATCCGCCATTCGTTTTGTGTTTGTGTTTACAACCAACTTAACATCAGAGTCTCTGCGGTTTTCCGCCCAACCCCCGCCGCCATCGCGAGCGCCATTTTCATCCAGATCCTGAGCCCCCTGCAGCCAGTTTTTCGACAAAGCCGTAAAGGAGTCACAGGCTATCCCAGCTGGAGGTTCCAAGTAATCCCGCCCCTTGGCATCTTTCCAGTCATCGGGCTCACCAGCAGACGCAGTGGTTTCACCATCACTATTGTAGTTTCCGATCAAATACAACGGACCATTTGTCGCTATCGTAAATCCCGGATTCGGATTGGCATATTTCGATGTATCAGGCACAGAACCATCCGTTGCCACCGGGACGTTGGGAATGGTTTCACCATGAACCACTTGAAGCGCCAAATTAAGATTCTTTGGACCCACACCGATAACGTCGGCACAATGAATTTTGTCAGCCGGTCGGGGCGATGTCTCGACAATCGGAAACTCGACGTAAATCACCCCATTCCACTGGGTCTTGGGGTCAAAGGTAACCTTTTTGTCGGGATCTAAGGGGTCAATCCAGAAGTCACTCATTTCGGCCGCAGTGCGGGTCGGATGAGCCCGTTCATCGATCACCTCCCGCAAACGCTGTACATCCAACGTTATTGGACTCAAATCAAGGCTCTGACGCTGATCAACAAAACCCGCAGTCACTGTAATCCCCGACTGAACGAAGACCTCGGGAATCAAGTCGTACCCAGCCGGTATGTAAGTGTAGGTATCCATCGACTTTACGCTCGATGTTGCAGAATCATAGTAATCCACCGAGCGCTTAGGCGTCGGTGTTGAGTAGGAGGTTTTTGCTGCACCAATCACCCCAGGGGGAATGTATACGTCAATTTTCTTAGGATCACCGTTAGCGTCAAGTGCCCGGTTGTCGTCGAACGGCGACTGACTGTTGATCGGAATCTTCTGGTTCGTCTTCCTTTCCCAAGTATACGCCGTAACATATATCCCGCCAACCGAATCATTGTAACGGGGATCACTATTAGGCAACACTTCCACTTTGAACACCAAGCAAGCCCGGGCGTGAAACTTTTGATGTCGGACAGCTGTGGATTTCCGGCTGGTATGCCCGGAGGGTAACAATGGCTCAATCACCGCATACGCGTGATTCTCCAACTCATCAACACCGTTGGTACTGGAATTATCTTGCTTGTAGTCGGCGATGCCAGCCGGATTACGGGTTTGAACGCCATGGGCCACATCCATGACATTGCCATTCCATCTTTTCTGGGACTCGGTAAACCAATCCGGATTTCCCTCGCGGTTATAAACCCAATCCTTGTTATTATTGCCCGTTCCATCTGGGTTGACCCTCATTGACATGAAGGTCTTTTTTTCCTTGTCGGAAATAAACCGGACATTCCCGTCATGACTCTGTTGTTGAGTCAGTTTATACAGGTGAAGTATTTTTCCCGCGGCCGTAACCGTATCATAGAAGTCCAGACCATTTTTAGAACAAAGGTAGATGTCATAATTGCAATGAACTTTCCCTTTGAAGGTCATGAGAGGCCAAGGGTGCAGCTCCAGGTCCATATTGTAGAACAAAGCATCGGTCAGGTTGACGTAGCGAACCAACAGGCTCTGCTCCAGAAACGCACGCGCCGGATGTTCCGGTTCCAAAATCGGATTTGTCGCAGCTCGGGAGTATATGAGCACCTTCACTGAATCCACAACCGAACCTTTCAATGGATCGTCAATATTGGCGTCATCATCAGGGATATAGGTGCGGACTGCAGACCCAATTGAACCACCCAATAACTCGTTAAATGACGTATCCACATAGGTGTCATCAAAAAAACCGGTTGTTGGAATCTTCAACTTGTTCGAGGAAAACTCATCCGGGGGAAGATACGCTCGAGATGTATACCTGGACACCACCTCTGCCATCCCATAGTTTCCGATTGATTCTGCTGCGTTGAGTGCCTCATGAAACCGGGTGTTACGATCCGTCAAGCGTTGTTCGCTTTGGCCGCGGCCCATAATCGCGACAAGAATAAAACCTAAAACAATCGACAGCACCATCACCACAACAAGCGTGGAACCACGTGGATGCCGAAGGAAGTTCTTAATAGATGGATGGTTGGGGTTATTCATAGCAATCAGGCGGAACCTCTTGGAGTTATTGTGAAAGAATAAACGTTTGTGGCGTGTTTTGTTGCCCTCACACCAACATCATCGGCAGGGTTGCCATAGAAAAAATGTCCATTAATCAGCACAGACTTATCATCCAGTCTGTGAAATAAGTTACCGTCCAGCATCCCTCTTACCAATGGAATGGCGACACTAAGATTACGTGCGGGATTATCCCCGGATGCGGCGGCAGGAATCAGCGACTCCACAGACTGAAAACGTTGTGGATTATTCTCATCATCCAGTAGTGGATCATCCGGATCATACAATACCAGCTCTCCCCTCCGGAAGCGGTAGACGCGATTGTCAGGATCATCACCCGTGTCAAGGGTATAAACCACAATCCGATCAACCGGAGCGTCAGATGTCGGATCATACGGCGTTGGGTTCACCCCGTTATAGACAAAAACCAGGCAATTTCCTGATTCTCCAACGGAACGCCTCCCCCAACCCTCATTCGTGCGGAAATTCTTGAATGTCGGAACGGTTGCATCCTTTTCCAAATCCAACGAACCGTCGAAACGGTCATACAAAATAAAATACGTGGCAGAGCGTCCATCCATAACCATTTGATTTGTGGCCCTGCGCAGATAAGCGTTCACCTCCAGTTTTGCCTGAGTACGGAACATCACCCGATACCCACCCATAAAAAGAGAAAAAGCACCCGCAATAGCAATCGAGAAAATCGTAATGACAACCATCAATTCGACGAGAGTAAAACATTTGGATTCACGCGGTCGGCTATAATACGGTTTCATTGGAGTGATGTGATTGAATTAGGAATTGTCCTGACCTGAAAAACTCAGGTTTTTGTGCTCCCCAGTTTTGGAACGACGTATTGCACCCGCCTTCCGGTAATCAGTTTTCCGCCAGAATTTGCGTTGCTTGTATATGAATAATGGAGCGTCACTTCAATAGCCGGCAGTGCAGTCGCACCGAAAATATTCTTAAGTTCTGGACGTATCACCATGTTGAAGGACGATTGCTGACCACTCTGGCCAATATCCATGGTAACCGGAACACTGTGGTCAGTGTTGACTTTCATCGGAAACGAAATGATGGACGATGAAACCCCACTCACCTTCGGCCGGTAAGTGGCGAGAGTTTCCACAGTGGGATCATCAATAACCTTGTTCAGGGTATCGTACCCCATCACCTTAATCTGTTCAAGGAAAGCTTGCGCAACATCCGTTGTCATCGATTGCATGATCGTTCCCTCAGCAACCCTGCGTGAAAGCGTAAAACCATACAACAAAGAAGTAGCAACCACACTCAGAATCGCAAAACTGACCATGACCTCCACCAAAGTGAGAGCCCGGTTAAAACCCTTTGCCTTTGGAATGTTGTTTGTAACTGTCATGGAGACGAGGTTCATCGGATTTTTTGTCATGACTATACGGAGAGCTTAGTAGAATAAATCGGCAGTATTGACGAAAATTGGAGCTTGAACAGTGAAAAATTGACAAAAGAGGGGTAAAAACGACTGCAGTGAAAACACATTAGGACTTGCATGCAGAGAGGCACACATGAATCACGCTGTTTGATTAATAATATAAATGATCCCGACGACGGACCCATGTCAACACAGAATCGCATTCAATCATCGATATAAACCCAGCGACTTCCTCCGGAGCGCCTCCCGGCCCCATTTCCCAGCCAACAACCGGACACCGGGATGAGACCTCTTTTCCAGATAGGGACTCAAAACAGACGCAGCCAGCCAGCGGAATGCCAATCAACACCGCACAGCCAACCATTCACTGAAGGCTTCACTCCACCGCAGAAACGCAGTGGATTCGGCTCCCAAAACGATCGAAGAAATCGGACGAAAAGCGGATTGACAGTTGAGGGCCGGATCGTTTGCATCTGACCGCATCATCCTTTTGCCCGGTGGTGTAACGGTAGCACAACAGATTCTGACTCTGTTTGTTGGGGTTCAAATCCCTACCGGGCAGCCATTTTCGGGCCCGCTGGCCCCGGATATGATTCACGGACGAATCCTGTTGCCGGAGCGATCAAATGACAGAATCCATTGATACTTGCCCAGACGATGCCGGCCAGGAGGCGGAATGGATTCGCCGATCGGTGGAGGGTGACAAGGATGCATTCCGGATGCTGCATCAACGGTACCACCCGAGGGTATTCCGCCTGATTCTGGGAATGCTGCGGCACGAGGAGAACGCCAGGGAAGTGTCCCAACAGGTTTGGATCAAGGTCTGGAGAAAACTCGATACCTTTCAGGGAAAGTCGGCTTTCTCCACTTGGGTTTACCGGATCGCCAATTACGCGGCACTCGACTTCCTGCGTGCCAATCGGAAATACAACAAGGTGGATTCGATTGATGCCGGAAAAGATAATGAGGAAGATGGAATAAAACCGATTCAGCTCGCGTCTGAATCCTTGGAGGATCAACCCCTTTCCGTTGTCCGGAAAAAAGAGATCATGGAACGGTTTCACCAAGCCCTGAACGGACTTAACGAACAGCATCGATCCGCTTTGGTGCTGCGCGAGGTGGAGGGTTTGTCCTATGAGGAGATCGCAAAGGTCATGGAATGCAAGATCGGCACAGTCATGTCGCGGATATTTAACGCAAGGAAAGCAATTCAACAGCAAATGGAGGAGTTCAGATGAAAAAACGGATAATTGGGATCGCGGCGGTCTGTATGCTTTTTGCGCCTTTGATGGGATGGGCAGCACCGGAGGGCACTATGATGGGAATAAAAGGGGTGCTGGTATTGGCATCGGACCAGCAGTCGGGCATGGATCCCTCCCTCAAACCCTTTGAGTCTCAACTGAGCCGGGTCTTCCGTTTTTCAGGATACCGGGCTATCGGCCGCGGCAGCTCGCGATTGAAAATATCGGGAGCAACCAGAATAGACCTTGGGCAAGGCTTTTCGGTCCATTTGCGCTCGCAGGCTTCCCCAGGAGCCGCAGTTCCCATGGAGATCCGGTGGATGCGCGGAGAACAGGTCCTGATTCACACTCGACAGACCTTCCGGCCGGAAAACCCCGTGGTGGTGCTGGGT
>JAQVLM010000537.1 GCA_028704125.1 Opitutales bacterium | reverse complement strand
GAACAACAAGTGCCCGACCGATCGACCCCGGGCATGGGGTTGAACGAAGAATGTATCGAGTTCGGCCATGCGGGCTGAAATACGGTGGGCCGGGTAATCCGCCTCTCCGCCCGTTATAAATCCGAGGATGTTGAGGTTTTCATCTTCTGCCAGCAAGACCACCCCGCTGCTGAGAATTCGATCAAGGTAGAACCCGGATCCAAGCGGAGAATGGGTCCAATCGAGGTCCAGTGACGGGTCGAATGCGTGATCGAAACGGAACAGTGCCGAGTCGAGCTCAAGAATCGCATCCAGATCCGACGCGTTGGCCGGCCGGGTTTTTATGATGTGAGGTTCTTTTTCCATTGTGCAGGATGACAACTGTGCTTCAATCGCACCTTTGATGCAACATCATCGTTGGAACGAATTGCTTCATGAAACCTTATTTGCTGGTAACTGATCACCCTGAGCGCTGGAGAGAGATTCTTCCGGGGGCGTCCCTCATCTCTGCGAGTGCCTATTTTACGGACAGTGAATACGCTGGCAACAAGACGGCCAGAGTGATTAATCTCTGTAACTCATACCGTTATCAGAGCAAGGGATACTATGTTTCATTGGTTGCCGAAGCTCGCGGGCACAGGCCGCTGCCAGCCATCGAAACCGTGAGGGATACCCGTCAGCCGTCCATCATCCGTTTGCTGTCTTCCGATATTCAGGATGTGATCCACAAGTCTTTCCAGAATTGGAAGGATGATGTTTTTGAGCTGCGGATCTATTTTTCCAGGACGCCCGAAAAGGCCTTCGAGAAATTGGCCCGGCAGATGTACAATCTTTTTCCGGCTCCTTTGCTGAAGACCCAATTCAAGAAGACGGAGGACGGGTGGACGCTGGTGAATGTCAGCATGCTTTCACTAACACAGGTTCCATCGCAGGAACGCCCATTTATGAAGGACGCTGTGGAGCGTTTCGTAGGCGGGCATGGGGTGAGCGTCAGGCGCAAACACTTTTCGAGATACAGCCTTGCGATTCTCTACGATCCCAAGGATCCGGCAGAGAAGGCGTCCGATCAGAAAGCGATCCAGAATTTTGTGCAGGCTGCGGAGGCCTTGTCCATTGACTGTGAGTTGATCGGGCAGGACGACTACGGAAAAATCGCCGAATTCGATGCGTTGTTTATCCGCGAGACAACCGGAGTGAACCACTATACCTATCGATTCGCCCGAAAGGCCGAGCACGAAAACCTGGTCGTGATCGATGACCCGAAGTCCATTCTCAAATGCGCCAACAAAGTGTTTTTGGCTGAGATTCTTTCCCGTTTGAAAATTCCGATTCCAAAAACCGTTTTGATCGACCGGGAGAATCATGCACAGGCCATTGAGCAGCTCGGGTTTCCAATCGTGTTGAAAAAGCCTGATTCCTCTTTTTCGCAAGGGGTGAAGAAAGCAGAAAACCTCAAGCAATGGGAGACTGAGCTCGCTCACATGTTTGAAAGCTCGGATCTGGTGGTGGCCCAGCAATTCATCCCGACCGAGTTCGACTGGAGGATAGGCGTGCTCAACCGTAAGGTCCTCTATGCCTGCCGTTACTATATGGCTCCAAAACACTGGCAGATCTACAACCGGACGAGTGCCCGCAATACCCGCGTTGGAAAGTCGGAAACCGTTCAATTGGAGGAGGTTCCGTTGATTGTTCTCAACACCGCTCTCAAGGCTGCCAATGCCATCGGAGACGGGTTATATGGGGTTGACATCAAGCTGGTGGGTTCCCAATGCATGGTTGTGGAGATCAATGACAACCCGAGTATTGATAGTGGAGTGGAGGACAAGGTGCTCAAGGGCCGGCTTTACTCGGCTGTCATGGAAGAGTTTTTCAGGCGGATGGAACTCAAGGCCACGGCTTCATCGACTCCGTCAGGAAGCGGTAACGGCCGGGCTCGCAAAAATCAGGCGCTTCCAATCCCCGGCGAAATAGGAGAGGTAGGGGTGTCCTGATCGGGCATCGTTTAATTCTATAGTAGAAGGGAATCGGTATTTCATGACAACGAACGGATATGTTCAGGCCAACACCATGGGCAGGCTCCATGATGCAAGGGAGGCATCACTGTCTCCTCTGGACCGTGGGTTTCTCTATGGTGACGCGATTTATGAAGTTTGGAGAACCTACGACAAGGTTCTTTTCGCGATGGAATCACACTGGGAACGGTTGAACCGTTCGGCAGCGGGGATCGGGATGACCATGCCGTTGACTTCAGAGTCCGTCATGCCGGAAATCCGCCGAACGGTTGATGCGTGGAGAGCGCATACCGGAATGGATTCTGAGGTTTATGTGCGACTCCAGGTATCGAGGGGCGCGGGTGAGATTGGGCTAAACCCGACCTATTCGGAGGTTCCGAATTGGGTGATTTTGGTAAAAGCGCTTCACGACCTCAGTCCAGCCGCTCTCGACAAGGGATACTCGGTTGGAATCTCGCGGTCGGTCAGGCGCAATCCACGCTGGGCGCTTTCGCCCGAACTCAAAACCGGAAACTACCTCAACAACATCATGGGCTTCGCCGATGGCCTTGAACGCGGACGGGACGAGGTCCTGATGCT
>JAQVLM010000065.1 GCA_028704125.1 Opitutales bacterium | reverse complement strand
GGCTCTTTATGTGCATGGGGTAAAGGTTGGATCGAGTGGTCCGGGTGCATATCCTTACAAGTTCGATTTCCTGATGCCTCAATACGGAAGCATCGATGTGTGGGCGATGGCGCGTTTCTCCAATGGGAACCGTGTGCGTTCCGAGACCCTGAGCTATGTGCTGAATACGGGATCGGCTCCCACCGTGGAGTTGCTTTCCCCTCTCAATGGCGCATCCTTCCTGCCGGGTTCCGAGGTCAAAATCTTCGCTACCGCCTATGATGCGGATAGCCTGATCTCCACCATCGACTTCTTCGTCAACGATACTTATGTCAATACCGTTGCAAGAGTTGATAACGATTCTGACGATGATGGGTTATTTGAAACCGTTGCTTCGAGCCGCAACCTGTTCGAATTCAACTATCAGTTCCCGTTTGCCGGTGACTACCGGATCTTCGCTCAGGCAACGGATGAGACCGGACGCACCACGCGTTCCAATGTCGCAATCGTTACGGCAGGCTCACCCGACAGGAGCATCCCTGTGGTTTCGATGAGCAGTCCGGCTTCGGTCAGTTCGGTAGGTGTGGGTTCTTCTTTGTGGCTCAATGCCCATGCGACTGACGAGGACGGGTCGATTCGCTCCGTGAAGTTCTTCGCCAATGGACAGGAGATCGGCGAAACGGTTTCAGGATGGGGCGATGACTATGCTTTCGCCTTCAACGCACGTTCCCCCGGCGTCTACTACGTGTATGCCCAGGCTAAGGATAACCATGGAAAGATCGCCCAGAGCCCGACAGTTCGCTTGGATGTGAAGCCGATTACGGCTCCGGTTCCGACGGTCTATTTGCGCGAGATCGATCCGATCTATCAGGATCTTCCCGCCGGGCTGGAAACGGTGGTTTTCTCCGGCGAGGTCAATGCGCCGTCCGGTGCTGGTGTCCTCGGCATCTATGCAAATGGGGTGCTCCTTGGTAAGATGAACGTCGCAAATGGCTTCTTTAACGTGGGTATGATTCCGATGTTCGTCGGCAATGCCTCGATTACGGCAGCGGTCGAAGACGGCGGAAATACCGTCGTATCCAATGCGCGCAGCTTGAGGGTCGCCCCGCAGTCGAAGAACATTGATTTCCTCGATTATGTTATCAATAACATGCTTTGTGGATACTTCTTTGAGGAATTCCTCGATGATAATATCGGTGCCTCCGTTTATTATCAGGAACTCGTTCGTTCCCTCGATAACGGGCAACGCACTCCAGCAGAGTTTATTCACGAATTAATGATGGCCGACGACGGTATGAGAGATGCCGACTCCAGTGCCCTCCCTGCGTTGAACTTCGCACGGGTTAAGAATGCGTTGATGATCCGTTGGGCCCTCACCGGTCAATGGCCAACCAATGCACAGATGGCGAGCGATTGCGAAATCATCCGGCTGGTCGGTGGAAACGGTGAAGGATCGGGTGAACGCCGTTTGGTTCGCCTGTTGATGCCAGCCTTCCAGATGAACTTCTTCGATGGCAAGCGCATCCCCGATTCCTTCTCGGACAAGGGCGATTTCGAGGATTTCATCAAGGTCCTCTTCGATCGTAAGTTCGGGGTCGCGCCGACCAAAGCGCAGCTCGATCGCTGTGTAACCGTCCTCCAGATGGGCGGAACAGAGTGGTTTGTCCGCGATTTCCTTCTCGACGAGGATGCAATGCGCTTTGGAAACGGAACGGTGTCCACTTTGCTCGGTATCCCGAATCTTCCGAACCATCGGCTCTCGGATTATGCGAATTCGGCTTCCCTTTTCATCGGATTGCTCAGGATCGTTCCTTTGCAGAGTGATGTCGAGGGCCGTGCAAATCTTCCGCTCATTCAACAGATTCAGATTATTCTCGATGCAATGCCGGAGATCTGAGCCCATCATTTCCGAACGTTGAAAAAAGCCCGTCTCTTGAGAGACGGGCTTTTGACTTTTATGGGATTATCCTTTTCCATCGAAGTATTATGGATTACGACGTGATCGTTGCCGGTAGCGGTATCGCCGGTTTGAGTTTCGCTTTGAAAGTGGCCGATGCCGGTTTTTCGACTTGTGTCGTGACTAAGAAGGGAATCGATGATTCCAACACCAATCATGCTCAGGGCGGAATCGCATGTGTCACCTCCGGTACCGATGACTTCGATAAACACATCGCCGATACCATGGTTGCAGGCGCCGGACTCTGCGATCGGGAGGTCGTCCGTCAGGTGGTGAGTGATGGGCCCGCCCGGATTCGCGAAATCGTCAATATCGGCGTTGAGTTCAGCCGCCTCGACGATGGCCAAATGTCACTCGGACGCGAGGGCGGTCACTCCGAACGCCGGATCCTGCATGTCGAGGACATGACCGGTCGCGCCATTGAAACCGCTTTGGTCAAAGCCGTGCTCGATCATCCCCGGATCGAGATGCGCGAGCACATGGTCGCCGTGGATCTCATAACCCAGCGTAAACTGTGGAAGCTCGGCTATGGCCATGAAAATGAACCGGATCGGGTCATGGGCCTCTACGCCTATAACGAGGCCGATCACCGTGTCGAAACCCTCAGAGCTCCCGTGGTGATGCTAGCGACCGGAGGTATCGGCAGCGTTTATCTCTATACCACTAACCCGCCTATTGCGACGGGAGATGGCATTGCCATGGCCTATCGCGCCGGTGTCGAGGTCCGGAATATGGAGTTCGTCCAGTTCCATCCCACCGCTCTCTATTCCAATGCCGATGACCGTTTCCTCATCAGTGAGGCCGTCCGGGGGGAGGGCGCGATTTTGCGCGATCATAGAGGGGTCGCTTTCATGAAGCATTATCACCCCCTAAAGGACCTCGCTCCACGTGATATCGTCGCACGCGCCATCGATGCGGTCATGAAGAAAACCGGGGACCGGCATTGTTGGCTCGATTGTTCATCGATGTCGCCTGACGATTTCAAGACCCGGTTTCCCAATATTCTGGCGGGTTGCGAGCGGGTGGGGGTTCACCCGCCTCAGGATTGGATCCCGGTCGTGCCTGCTGCCCATTACCTTTGCGGGGGCGTCTATACTTCCATTTCGGGTGAAACCTCCATGAAGGGGCTTTATGCCTGCGGTGAGGTCGCTTGTACCGGCCTGCACGGCGGGAATCGCCTCGCAAGCAATTCCCTTCTCGAGGCCGTAGTTGTCTCTCATCGCGCTTCCGAGTCCGTATGTAAGCTCTTGAGTGACCCCCGTCCTGCATTGTTAGACGTGCCGGAATGGGTCGATGGAGATGTTCAGGATTCGGACGAGAGAGTCGTGCTGTCCCATGGGGCCTCCGAACTCAAACGCGCCATGTGGGACTATGTGGGTATTGTCCGCACCACCAAGCGTTTGGAACGCGCGCGCACGCGCCTGCGCAACCTCGCCCGCGAAATCAATGACTACTATTGGAATTTCAAGCTGGAAACCTCCCTCATTGAGCTGCGCAACATGATTCAAGTCGCGGATCTTGTCGTCGAGTGCGCTTTGCAACGCCGGGAGAGTCGAGGGCTCCATTATACCTTGGATTATCCTTCAGAAATGCCGGATTCCCACCCGACTTCAGTCAGAAGGTCCTGAGAGTTGCCGGATGGGTTCCTGTTTCGGAAAGAGGGTATCGAATTGGATGAGAGGCTGAGGAGGCGATGAAGATGAGAATCGGAATAGTCGGCGCGGGTGCGATCGGTTCCTACTACGGAGCGAAGCTTTTCCTGAATGGAGAAGATGTTCACTTCCTGTTTCGCTCCGACTTCGAGCATGTCCGTTCCAATGGATTGGAAATCCGGGAACCCGGTGTGGAATCGTCCCGGTGTTTCCCCAATGCTTATGCGGATTCCGCTGAGATCGGGCCCTGCGATCTCATCATTGTAGCCCTCAAAACCACCGCCAACCCCCAAATGGGTGATCTCGTGGCTCCCTTGGTCGGACCCCATTCCGTGGTCCTGACCCTTCAGAACGGGATGGGAAACACCGAGATCCTCGCCGAGCGCTTCGGCGGACACCGTGTCCTTACGGGGCAATGCTTTGTGACCCTCAACCGTGTCGCTCCGGGGGTCGTTGAGAACTACTCTCCGGGCAGGATCACCCTCGGTTCCATGATGGATGGTCCGGGGCGTGAGCTCTTGCCGGCCATCGTTGAGATGTTCATCCACGCCGGTGTAAACTGCTCGGTTGCCGGCAACCTCGATGAGCTGCTTTGGAAGAAACTCCTTTGGAATGTCCCGTTCAACGGTTTGGCTGTCGCGGCCGGTGGTATCACCACAGACAGAATCCTTGCCTCTCCCGCTCTCCTCGCGGAGATCCGGGCGCTGATGGAGGAGATCCGGATCGCTGCCGCCGCTCATGGCGTCGAAATTCCCTCCAGAATGATCGATCGTCAGATCGAACTCACCCATCCCATGGGTGCCTATCGCCCCTCAACCCTCATTGATTTCCTCGAGGGCCGTCCAATGGAAGTCGAGGCCATCTGGGGCGAACCCTTGCGCCGTGGACGCTCCAGAGGCATCCTTATGCCCCGCCTCAGCCTCCTTTACTCCCTCCTGCTTTCCCTCAATCCCTGACCCTAACCACAAAGCATCGCTTATCATCGGAAATTACATTGCTTCGCTTGATCTATAATCAAAACATAATTACAATTAAGATACAGGCTCTTTATAAACGATAATTGTTCACTATTTCTATTAATCCACCCTACATGTCATGAAAATGAAGCGTTTGATCGTCCGGGATCGTGATGGTATCTATCACCTGATGAGCCGCTGTTGCCTCGGCGAGCATTTGCTGGAGGATGAGGAGAAGGAGATGTTCATCCGCATGATGCACCGGCAGGCGGCGTTCTGCGGGGTGGATCTCCTGGCGTATTCAGTGATGTCGAATCATTTCCACATCCTGGCCCGTGTGCGCCATGAGAAGCCTCAGACCGATGCGGAATTGCTGAATCGATTCCGCGCCTTTCATGAAGGTTGCCGGATCTCTCCGTATTCGATGACACCGGATGGTCTGGAGAAGGTGTTGGAACGGAACGATGGGGACGCTCAGCGTGCGCGGGAGGCTTTGTTGGCCCGCATGGGGGATGTGTCGGTGTTCATGCGTGAGCTGAAGCAGCGTTTCAGCATTTGGTACAATCACCGGTATGGTAATCGCGGCACTTTGTGGATGGAGCGTTTCAAAAGCCTGGTGGTGGAGCCTTCGTTGCACGCCATGGCAACGGTTGCGGCCTATATCGACTTGAATGCCGTGCGCGCTGAGCATGTGGATGATCCGGCGGATTACCGTTTCTGCAGCTATGCCGCCGCGATGGGTGGAAAGGCATCCGCGATGGAAGGCTACCGGATCATTTACGGTGGCAGCAGCTTTGCCGAAGCGATAGCGGCGTATCGCCTGTGCCTGTTCGGAAAGGGCGCAAAACCGAAGGGATCGCTGGACAAGGACCGTGGCGTGATCAGCGGGGATCGATTGTATGATGTGATCCGCAGCGGAGGTAAGGTTGATATGCCTGAATTGTTGCGTTGCAGGGTTCGCTACTTCAGCGATGGGATGGCGATTGGGTCAAAACTCTATTTGAAGGATCTTCACCGCGAACATCAGGAGTGTTTTCTGGAGAGTCGGAAGGCGCGATTCGCTTCCATGAAGGGTACCGACTGGGGCGGTCTTCAGGTTGTCCGTGACCTGAAAGTGAATGTGTTCGGGTAAATCCGGGGCTGGTTGTCTGTGAATTATCGACAAGGGATTCTTTGGGCGGCGAGCCACTCCATGATGGTGGTGGGACGTCCATCGAGCATGACCGGTTTGCCATCCGAATCGAGTCGGCAGCGGTTCGCATGCAGGTAGACCCATGAGAAATGGCCGTTGTAACGGTATCCTTCTCCGCCGAAGACCCCAGTAATGTCGGTGACATGGTCGTAGAGGGATAGATGGACATCGGTGGCACCGGCTTCGAGAAGACGTTTGTGGAGGGGAATCACGGTGTCGGCGGCCGGAGTGGTGTCGTCTGCAGAGGCGTGCACGAACCAAACCGGTGTGTTTGTAATCTTGCGGAGGTCCTCATCGGAGATGAACTCCGCTTTGTAGGCGATCGAACTGATAAAGGCCCCGGCAAAGAATCCGGGGTTCTCGATGAGCAGCTTGAGCGACATGTAACCTCCATTAGAGCAACCGCCGACGTATATCCGGTTCGGGTCTACGTCGGGATTCCGGTTGATGAAGTGCCGGAAGAGGCCTATGAGGGGCCTGTGGTAGATGTCATCCTCCTGACCCCATGTTGCTTCGCCTGATATTCCATGCATCCATCGGGTTGGAGTCTGAGGTGCGAGGACGTAGGCTCCGCCGAAGAGGGTCTGAATCTCATCGGAGGCGTAGTTGGCCGCGCGGTTCGCCATGAGCACGACGGTGGGATCGGTTCCTCCCTCACCCCCTCCGTGGAGCCAGATGATCAGGGGGCGTTTTCCGGCGGTAGCGGTTGGTGTGAAGCTGGCGTAGGTCAATGTGGTGCCATCTTCGTGGGTGTAGGTGCCATCGGAGTCGAAGGCGTCCACAAGTGGCCGGATGCGCCGGGTTTCGTTGGTCCAGACCGATCCGGTTGAATGCTGCTGGATAGAAAGCCGGTATTCGATCCATTGATTGCGGGCGCTGGGAATGTATTGCATTGGAGATCCGAGCCCATCGGTCGGTCCGACAAACATGACGAGTGTGATGTGGTAACCTGAATCGAGCATGTTGCCATTCGGATCCGATGGATAGGCGTGGATCACCGAACGGTTACCGGTGGTTTGTTCCGGAGGAAGGGGCATGAGCTCAGTGGACCGCGTGGCTTCGACGGAGAAGTCGGCCGTGATGGCTTCGGTAACCGGATCTTCAACGGAGAGGATCACCTTGCTGGCGGATGGGCCCCAGTCAAAGCCTTCCACCACAAGGGTGTAGTCTCCGGTTTCAGCATGAAGGGCAATGGACCCGAAGAGAGTGGCACAGAGTGTGACTATGACGAGGAATAGGATGCGGGGTTTCATCTCAAGAGTGTATGGCGAAAACTCTCCGGATGTAAATTCCGGACTTATGCATCTTGGTGTCAACTCCGCGAAGGATACATTGATTTTGGACGACAATTCAGGCTGGACACTCCGTTGGGATTTCATTCCTAATGGATTCACCTGTCTTTTGTTAGTGTGTATGTCGAAACCGGATTCCGATGAATACGCGGAGCCATTGTGTACGGATGCTTTCGTGCATGAACGGCTCCCGAATGATTCCCATATCCCATCGTACTGTCGATGGATTATGGGATTAAGCTTGGCGGCTGTTGCTTGTGCCGTTGCTTGGATTATATGGGGGACGGTGTCGGGTCTGTTATCGATCCATACGCTGTTGCCGCTTTATGACTCATGGTCGGTTGTGGCAGATTTGCGGAGCTTTGAGTGGTGTTTAGGGAAAGGGATGCGTTACCTGCTCGATGAGTACAATGAGCACCGTATTGTTCTGACGCGCCTGGTGATGATGATCGACTACACCTTTTTCGGCGGGCGGAAAGTGCTGCCGGTGGTGCTGATTCACTTGCTGAATCTGTGTTCGTTCGTGATGGTGGCGTGGTTGATCCGGGGGCGGAAGGGAAGCGCTATTCCGGAGATCACGAGGGTATTGTGGGCAGGTGTGCCGTTTCTCTGCGTGATGCAGGTCAAGAACTTCGACAGCGTTTTCCAAATACAGTTCTTTTGGGTGTCGGTTTTCAGTATGGCTTCGATAATGGCCACATCCGTCTGGATGCGCGGGCGGTCCTCGGGTGACGTATCGGGTCGCTGGCTGATTTTTGGCTTGGGGCTGGCTTTTTTGGGGAGTTTCAGCATGGCGAACGGTCTGGTCATCTGGCCGGTTTTGATCATGTGGCTGCTCATTCGCAAGGCTGGCATCCGGTGGGTTTCGCTGGTAGCCGGATGTGCGGTATTGTGTTTTGTGATGTATTTCAACGAGTTCGGATCGTTGGGCAAGCAGCACGCGATTCCCTTATCGCTTGACCTGATTCCGAAGGGTTTCGCCTATCTGTGCTATTTTGTGGCAAATCTGCTCTGCGATAAAGGGAGTGCTTGCGACTGGTTTGAGTGGGTTGGTGCCGCAGGCTGGTTAATGGCGCTTTGGCTGGCTGTATCGGCATTTATGGCGCAGAAAAGAACTGCGGCGCAAGAAGCGGTGCCCTGGATCGTGATGTTCCTTTTGGGAACAGTTGGGATGGCGTTTCTCGGCCGGCTGCACGATGGCGATGTCATGCAAGGCATCAACGGACGGTATACAACGGTGAGTGCGTGGTTTTGGGCGGTGACCACCGGATGCTGGATGGCTCCATGGAACAAGGTGTTTGCCGTGCGGCACCAATGGTTCAGTGTGACGTTGCGCTATGGGCCTCCCTTGTTGGTGTTGGTGTTGTTGCTCATTCGGCAGTCCGATTTGATCCGGGACTTGCGGGAAATGGGCGAATTACGGAGGCGGTCGGACCTGGTCATGTTGTCAGGGACAGCCGATCGCAATTGGTTGAATGCGATTTCGGCGGGTTTGCGTTGGCGCGATGTTGAGTTGTTAAGGGCCCGCGGATTATCCTATTATGGGACGGATGCTTATCTGGCCCTTGGATCACGGGTGGAATTGTCGGATTATCCCGAAACCCTCGAGAGCGCGGTTGTTCCAAAGCGTGTGGTTGTTCTGCCTTTTAAGGATGAAAGCTGGTTCGGGATGCGGGTGGAGGGCTGTGGAAGCGGGATTGTATCCGGCCGTTTGTATCGGGTTGTGAATGAGGCAGGCGTTCTTGCGGGGTATTTGGCGGGCCGATCAAGTCCATCGCCCGAAGGGAAAACGGAAGGTGTTGATGTCGATGCCGCATTGAGATGTGGATTGGGGTATGTGGTGCACCGGGATCGGCTTTGGGTGATACGGGAGCATGATCGGGTTCCCTTCGACTTCGGCTCATCCGAAGCCACCATCGATGGATGGGTCATTGGAATGACAGCGCCAGGGCGTTTCCGGCCATGGACGGACTATCGCATTGAAACCGGGTGGGGCCAAGGATGTGACCCTGCGTCCGGCGCACGCGGATTCGGGGGGCCGGTGTGGAGCAGCTGGCCCTGTAAATCGGCAGGAGAAGGCCGGTTGAACGGTGGGGTTTCGGTTCGCTTGGATTTCCATTCCTATGATGCTCCCACGGGGTATGTGGGAATTCCCATCTACATCAAGGGATCTTCAGAGGGCATGGAAGTGATGGTCGAAAGCATGGAAAAGACCGGACGGTTCCCTGTCGATCTGTCAGGGCTGGAACCTGATCGATGGCATTTTCTGGTGGTGAACTATCCCTCGATGCCTTCGCGGTTGCGGGTGTTCGTGGATGACCATTCCGGAGATCCCGGGCGCTGGATTGCGGTGCATGAACCCATGATCCTCCCGCTTGAATGCGTAAGGTGAACCACAGGCTGCCTTATTCGTTTGGGAGAGGGAACAGGGCCTTTAGTCCATCGGGATACTCTTTTTGCCGGGCCGGTAGAGGGAGACTGTTTTGCCCACGCTTCCACAGAGGACCGCATCGAGGGTGGCTGCCAGTTCCTTAGCCAATGCCGCCCTCGCAGCCCGGTCCTCCTCGAGTATTCTGATTTTGACTAGGCTTTCATGGGTGAGTCCATCGCTGATCGTCCGGATAACGAGCGGCGTGATTCCCTGCTTCCCAACCGTGGTGTGTTCCCTCAGGTTTTGTGCGATGCCGCGGAGGGTTTTCTTCTGTTTGCTGCTGAGTGAAACGGGCATGGTGTGGCGTTATTCGGAGGAATCGTTCCGGCGATCGTTGCGCCGGCGGGAGTTGTGATCGAGGATGCGTTTGCGAAGCCGGATGACTTTGGGGGTGGCTTCGACGAATTCATCCGGAGCAATGTATTCGATTGCCCGTTCGAGCGAATAGCGGACCGGTGGCGCGAGCAGGATGTTCTTGTCGTTTCCTGCAGCCCGCATGTTGGTGAGCGCTTTTTCCTTGGTTGGATTCACCGGAAGGTCGTGTTGACGCGGGTTTTCCCCAACGATCATGCCAATGTAGACATCGTCGCCGGGTTCGATGAAAAGCTTACCTCTTTCCTGAAGCGAATCGAGAGCGTAGGCACGGGCGACCCCCTGGTCGGTTGATACGAGGGTCCCGGTGAGCCTGGTGTTGATTTTTCCACAAAAGGGTCGGTAGGCCTCGAACATGTGGCTGACCACGCCTTGCCCACTGGTGAGGTTCACGATTTCGCTTTCAAGCCCGATCAATCCGCGGGTGGGAATCGAGGCTTCGATGGAAACGCCTCCGTTCGCATGTGCCGCCATAGTGTGGATGCTGGCTTTGCGGTCGGCGAGTTGCTTCATGACTCCAGATCGGA
>JAQVLM010000536.1 GCA_028704125.1 Opitutales bacterium | reverse complement strand
TGCATTAACCACCTCAGTGTGGCCAACCAGATTTCCAGGTGCCAAACGAGGGGCTTCACCGGGCTCTCTCCCAATACATGGGACTTGAATACGCTTAAGACCTTTGCCGATCATCCCGACGTAAAAAACGGATCCTTCAAAATTCACAGTGCGTATTGGTGGACGAGTTTCGACGTCAATCTTGATGCCGCAGCCCTCAAAGGACTGGATGCCCGGCTCGACGTGCTGGCCGGGATGAACGCATCCGTATGGCTTACCCTTGATCGAGACGGCGCAGTGTCCGAAGCTATGCTCACTACCGGAGCGGACAGAATCCGCACTATCTCTCAGCATTGTCAGGCCAAGGGAGTTCCACTGGTTATCTATCCGCATGGTGGCACGCTCATGGAGGATGCCGAAGATGCCGTAGCGATGCTTCAGCGCCTGAACATTCCCAGCCTCAAGATCATGATTCACCTGTGCCACGAAATCATGGCGGGAAATGGGGCACGTGTTCCAGAGATTGTGGCCGATGTGGCCCCTCATCTTGCTTTCGCTTCGATCAGCGGCTCGACGGTTGCGGTCAACAAAAGCGACAACTGGGCCAGCCAGATCAAGCCTCTGGATCAAGGCGACTACAACTATGTTCCATATATCCAGGCGCTCGCAGACGCTGGTTTTTCCGGTCCAATGTCGCTCCATACTTACAACCTCGGCGATCCGGGAGCAACGCCTCTCCCGACAGATCACATGACGCGTTCCATGCGCATTTGGCGCATGCTCGTCGCTCCCTCCGAATGAACCTGAAGATGTTCACCCTCAATCCCGTTTCCCCAAGCTCCAATCTGGCGACATTTCTACCATGCGACTTTCCAATACCATGAACATGAGTTCCCGAAGCCTTTTTCTGAGATGCCTGTCCAGTCTCCTTTGCTGGAATGCCATCGCGCTTTCTGTGCATGGCGCGAACCAGCCGCCGGTGCTCCAGCCGATCGGGAACAAAACGGTGGAGGCGGGTTCGCCCCTGAGCTTCACCGTGCAGGGGTCCAACTCCGACGCGGACCTGCTGAGCTTTGGAACGGGCAAGGATGTCCCGATCATCTTCTGGGCCTCACAGCCCGTGAAGCCAGACCAGACCATCCTCGCCACCTGTGGCGGCACCAACAGCTCCTCCACCGCCCAGCTTTCCCGCTTGGCCGATGGGGATCCGGGATCGCCGCTCGCCGCGAAGCCCTTGCCCACCTCATGGACGAATATCACGCCCCACACCGCCTCGAACCGCAGCGTGTTTGCCACCGTGCCCGCGAATTGGGCACGCGGGATCTATGCCATGCGCCTCAAGACCGGAGCCGTCACCGGACCGGTCCGTCTGGTCAATGCTCCGGACCCATGGTTCGTGCAGGGTGACATGGGCGACACCGCCACCACCGGCGGGTTTTTCATCGTGGCGGGAAACTGCCTCGAAATCCCGAATTACAAGGGCCCGCGCATTGCCCTCGTGCGCAACGGTGCAGTGGTCAAGACGATCGCTAGTCCCGTCCGCATGACCACTAGCGAGGGCTATGCCCTGCGCTTTACCGTGCCTTCCGACACACCCGAGGGAGATTACACCCTCTATGTTCACAACGGTTGTGGAGGTCCTTCCGGTTGGGTGCGCTTTTCAAACTTCAGTCATGTGCCGATCGAAACCGTCACGGTCCGGGCCTTCCAGCCTTGGCCCGCGACGGTCTTCCCGGTCGCGGCACCTTCAGGAACCGGGAATGACGCGAAGATCACCGCTGCACTGGATCTGGCAAAAGCGAATGGAGGGGGTGTCGTATTGATTCCGGAAGGGACCTACCTGCTGACCCAACCCGTTCTGATTCCAGCCCGGGTGATCCTCCGCGGGGCGGGCAGAGCGAAAACGTTTTTGAAGTGGGTCAACAACCCGAGTGTGTCCAATCCGGAACTGCCCGGACTGGTCATGAATCTGAATTACACCAAAGACGAGCCGTTTGGGCTCGAGGACTTGAGTCTTGAGATTGCCAACAATGACTATTGGGGTCCGGTCGTCTACAGGGGATTCACCCGTGTTCCCTCGGTCTTTCAGCGGCTGGACATCATAGCTCCGCTTCTGGATACCGTAATCGAAAAAAACATGCCTTTTGGCATCCATCTGCGCAGGACCTCCAACCTCCGCATTCATGATGTTTCGGTGGTGTCTTCGAAGGGGATATTCGGACGGGATGATGTCACGCATATCCGTGTTACGGATTCCACGGTCACATGGAACAATTTCGCATTTAAGTTCAGCGCGAAGAATCACAATCTGATTATCCACAACAATGTCGTTCTCGTGTCCGGTCCGACCCGCACCCATACCAGCCTTTGTCTCACTCCCTTCCATGACCCCAAGGGACCTTACAACCGGGATTTCCTTTGGGCTAACAACCGGATCGCTGCTGCCGAGGATTTCGAAGACCATTCGGGCGGCTACACGGCAGATGGTTCCGATGGAATCTACCTCGGAAAAGTATCGGGTTGTGATGGAAACACCATGACCCTCGCCGGATCCACATCCACTGTTGATGTTGGCGGAAAACCAGCCGACTACACC
>JAQVLM010000535.1 GCA_028704125.1 Opitutales bacterium | reverse complement strand
GGGATCTACGCTGGAACCGTTAGCAATTGGGGATACCTTGAGCCGACCGCTACCGGGAACTACCAGTTTGTTCCGCTATCGGACGATGTGGAGGACATATCCTGGACCTCAGCCAATCGCTTCAATCACATCATTCCCTATGAACATGGGGCGGTTTTCATTGGAGAGCTTGCGGTGGTTCGATACGATAGCCGTAAAGGGAACCATTTTTGGCGTTGGCTCAACAATCCGACCGGTGGTTTCACGCTAAAGGGGCAGACCTATATTACAACGGAATGGGAGGGCGTATACCGGATTGAAGAGGATCAGATGGTTCGCGTGGAGTCGTTGAAGCGGTTTCAGGGTGATTTGGCCCTCTTTCATCAGGTTCAGATGTCGGATGATGCCGTGATCCTCGCCACCCGCAATGGAGGGGTTTTCCGCTTCGATGGGCTTGAGATCACTCCGGTGGTGACCGAGATCGATGCGCTGCTGCAAAAAGGCATTGTGGCGATGTGTCGCGTGGGCGAAGGCTATATTGCCATAGCGGTCAAAGGAGAAGGGTTGTTCTTTCTGGATGAGGATTTGCGGGTGATCACCAGCATCCGAAGAGAGGTGGATTCCAGCTTCATCATGGTCAGAGACTTGTTCTATCAGGAGGAGGGTGTTTTATGGGTATCCATACCGGATGGCATTGCGAAGGTCTATTTTCCATCACAGTTGTCCCTGTTGGATCAACGGATGGGGCTTTACTTGGATTGGCCCAAGATCCAGCGTTTCGATGGAGTTTTGCATATCATCACGGATGGTAATATCAGCCGGGCGCGATACGATGCCCATGGCAGGCTTCAGGGGTTCGAACCGATTCAGATTCCCGGCAATCCGGTTTTGCGGTGTGCGGCTAAGGTTGCGAATGGCGTGTTGTTCGGTTCAAAGGACGGTATTGGTTTCTTCGATGAGACACAGGGAACGGTGACGATGCTCCAGCCTGAGCTCAGCGGGAATATGTTCTTTTTCCCCTCACAGCATCCGGATCGTGTCGTGGTTCTTGGCATCGACTACAACGTTCTGCTCGAAAAAAGCGGGACCGGTTGGCGTGTGGTCGGGGGGAAACAGCCATCCGCAGGCTACAGTTGTGTCAGTGTGGAGTCGCCCCAAGGGGAAATCTGGGTCGAGCACGGTTTGGGTCGCATTTCGCGAATCGAGATTTTGGATGACGGGATCCGGGTTAATGACATCCGCAATATTCCGGGAATCGATGAGGCATGGATCAATGTGTGGATTGATGAGGGTGAGGTTTACATTTCCACCAGCATGTCGACCGCACGTTATGATCCGGAAAGCCAGTCGTTTGAAGTCGGCAAGCGTCCGGAGTGGCTCACCGAGAGTATCTTATCCGGCATGGCACGACCCATTCGAGGCAAGGATGGATCGATCTGGATTCCGAGTTTTGGTCAGATCTACAAGCTCAAACCGGATGGCCAGGGAGGATACAAAACAGATTTCGAGACCTTGCGTCTCATCAAGGAAAACAATCAGCAGGTTATTCTGGAGGAAGACGGGTCCGCATTCATCTTTTCCCGAAGCCGGGTGATCCGCTATGACCCGGCAATCCGGACTCCTGGCGTGAAGCCGCGTGTGCCGGTCATCAGTGAGATTCGCGTCAGCAACAGCGATCAGGTCATTCAGACGGCGATGCGCTCGGATCCGGCTACCGGTCTGGTTTTGCCGTATTCCCAGAATGGTTTGAATTTCCGGCTGTTTACGCCTGCGTATTCGCTGAGCAAGCCCCCGTCTTACAGCTATTTCCTCGAGAATTATAGCAAGTCATGGTCGCAGCCTTCGCAGGAGAACACGGTGTCGTTCACAAATCTTTTTGAAGGGAGCTATTGTTTTAGGGTGCGTTTGCTTGATGCCAAGGGGATGCCGCAGGGCGAGACCTCATTTTCATTTACGATTGAGGCACCGTTGTACCGGACGACGTGGGCGTATTTGGCGTATCTGATTGCGGCCGTTGCGCTGGTATTCGGGGTCGTCAAGGCGGTGATGGTCCGCTCGGAAAGGGAAAGGACCCGTCTTGAGCGCTTGGTGAAGGCGCGGACCGAAGCGCTCGACCACGCCAACGCCGAGTTGCAGGTGGCGGTTGTGGAAGCCCGGAAGGCGAATGAAGCCAAGGGGCAGTTCCTGGCTTCGATGAGCCATGAGATCCGTACTCCCATGAATGGGGTGGTCGGAATGGCAGACATGCTGATTGAGACTCCTCTTTCGGCCGAACAACGGGAGTTGGTCGAGATCATCAACAAGAGCGGAAACGTGCTGTTGTCGGTTATCAACGACATTTTGGACTACTCCAAGATCGAAGCCGGCAAGATCGATTTTGAGGCGATCCGTTTTCTTCCGTCAGATCTGGTGGATGACGTTTTGGATATTCTGGGGTCGAAGGCAAATGCGAAAGCGCTTGAGTTCTTCAGTGATATCCGGCCCGAGGTCCCCTATGCGGTGGAGGGTGATGTCACCCGAATCCGGCAGGTTTTGGTGAATCTTGCCTCGAATGCCATTAAGTTCACGACCGCTGGCGAGGTGGAAATCCGGGTATCA
>JAQVLM010000534.1 GCA_028704125.1 Opitutales bacterium | reverse complement strand
ATCGTCTCGCAGACGCTCAACAAGGGGAACGACCGGAAAACCTTGCGGTCATCGAGGCACAGGTCGCTGAGGCAACAGCCGCCTTTTCCTATGCCAAGGCCGAGTATGAGCGGACCCAGAAGCTTTTCAATGAGGCCGCAATCTCCGAACGCGAGCTCAACCGGGCCTCCAGCGAACACGCCCGGAGCCAGGAAGCCCTCCGGATCCTCGAGAACCGACTCGCAGCCGCCCGGATCGGCCAGCGCCCGGGAACCATCGAATCCCTCTCGGCCGAAATCGAGGCCCTGCTCCAGACGCAGTCCGCGCTCGAATGGCACTTGAAACAGACAACCGTTATTTGCCCCGAAGACGGGTGGATACAGGATACCTATGCCGAGCCAGGCGAGTGGATCGGAACCGGAAAACCGATGTTCATGATCCGCCCCAAAGGTCGGCTGTACGCGAGATTCTACGTTCCGGACCACCTGCTCCAACAGTTTGAAACAGGCACCGCCATCCGGTTGCACGTATCCGGTGATCCAAAACCGATCGAGGCGGAAGTCCGCTACCGGTCCACCCAGCCCGAACACACCCCGCCGGTGCTCTACAGCCGCACCTCACAGGACAGCCTGGTCTTCATGGTTGAAGCGCTTCTGGCTCCGAACGATGCTGACCGGCTCCATCCGGGAACTCCGGTGGAAGTCGAAATCAAACCCCTCCGCCAACCGGCGCGAATCTGATCGGATGACCCGCTCTCTCCCCATGAATCCGGCATCCACACCCGTTCCATTGGTCATCGACGTGAAAGGGGTGACCAAACGCTTCGGCAAAAAGACCGTGGTCGATCACATCGATATGAGCATTCCCCAAGGAACCGTTTTCGGGTTTCTGGGCCCCAACGGCAGCGGCAAAACCACCTTTATCCGGATGCTCTGCGGGCTTCTTGAGCCGAACGGCGGTTCCGGAACCTGCCTTGGATACGACATCCTCAAGGAACGCCGCATGATCAAGCAACATGTCGGCTACATGACCCAACGCTTCAGTTACTACGAGGATCTCACCGTCAGGGAAAACCTCGACTTCGTCGCACGCGTCTACGGGATCTCCGACCGACGGAAAACGGTCCAGCAATCCATCGAAGCCATCGGCTTGGCCGGTCGCGCCAACCAATTGGCCGGAACCTTGTCTGGCGGATGGAAGCAGCGCCTGGCACTCGCCGCATGCATGCTCCACAAGCCTCAGTTGCTGCTGCTGGATGAGCCGACCGCCGGCGTGGACCCCAAAGCCAGACGGGAGTTCTGGGATGAGATTCACAAGCTTGCCCGCGAGGGAATGACGATACTGGTAACAACCCACTACATGGATGAGGCCGAGCGTTGCCATCAACTTGCCTACATCGCCTACGGCAAACTCCTCGCTCAAGGAGAAAGACAGACCCTCATCGACGATTCAGGACTCCACACCCGCAGGATCACCGGCCCGGATTTGCCCCGCTGGGCAGATCAACTCAGAGAGCAACCGGGCGTGGCCCAAGCCGTCATGTTCGGCTCAAGCCTCCACCTGTCGGGAAAAGATCCGGAGACATTGGAAAACACGATTCACCGGCACCTGAAAGGCACCCACCAGTGGGAAGCCCGGGCCACATCCCTCGAAGAAGTGTTCATTCACCTCATGTCAAACAGCGAGGACAATTTCGCAGCCGGTAACAAAAACACAACGACCCATTCCTCATGAACCCGCAACCCCCACGATTCAGCTGGAGCAGACTGGTGGCCGTCATCCTCAAGGAGTTCACCCAGATGACGCGGGACCGCCTGACCTTTGCGATGCTCGCCGGCATTCCTGTGGCACAACTTATCCTGTTCGGGTACGCGATCAACAGCGACCCCAAACACCTTCCCACCGCCATCGTCAACGGAGATCGGGGCCCGGTATCCCGGGCCATTGTCGCCACCCTCCAAACCAGCGCCTACTACACGATCACCATGCCCGACGCATCCGAGGCCGACGCCAATGAAGCGCTCCGCCTGGGATCGGTTCAGTTCGCCATTCACATCCCCCCACAGTTTGAACGCGACCTCGTCAAGGGCCTGCGCCCGGTCGTCTTCGTCAACGCCGACGCCACCGATCCGTCCGCCGCCAGCAATGCGCTCGCCCAATTACCGACCCTGATCGATCGGGCGGTCGCGTCCACCATCGGCCGCACCTTACCCAACCTCAACCATGCCCAACCCTCCGTCCAGCTCCGCATCCACAGTGCCTTCAATCCGGAAATGGACAGCAAACTCAACGTTGTTCCCGGCCTGATGGGAGTCGTCCTGACCATGACCCTCGTCATCATCACTGCTTTGGCGATGACACGCGAGCGCGAGCGCGGAACAATGGAAAACCTGCTGAGCACTCCCGTCCGTCCCTTCGAGGTGCTCACCGGCAAGATTGTTCCCTATGTTCTCGTAGGCTATGTTCAAGTGGCGCTCATCCTCGTCGCCGCCCGCTGGATGTTCAACGTCCCCTTCATTGGCGACCTCTGGCTGCTGCTGGCGTGCACCCTTGTATTCATTCTCGCCAACCTCGGAGTGGGGATTACCTTCTCAACCTTTG
>JAQVLM010000064.1 GCA_028704125.1 Opitutales bacterium | reverse complement strand
ATCGTAGAATCGGGCACGGAGGTAGTATTGGCCGAGATCGGCGTCCCACCTTTCTCCTCTGTAGAGGTAGAAAGTGGCACAATCGCCAATAGCCGATAGACTATAGCCGAGGAGATTCGTTTCCCTGAGGGGGATGGATGCCAGAAGCGGGGATTGCAAGGGCGACTCCAAGGGAGCGTAGTAACCTACGTGACTGCCGGAGCCATCCCGCAGTAAAACCGCTTGTGGCGCCAAGGTTTCCGGGGCTCTCCCACCCTCTTCCCCTCCTCCAACTGCCCTGGAATCCGCTCCCACCAGGGGAAAGCCGTCGTAAAGGAAGATTCGATCAACCCATTCCGAAGCGCCACTCGCAGGGTCCACCACCAGCTTGCTCTGGCTGATGAGGTCGTGGCCGTAGTGGTAGGTGGCGACGACTCCGCCGGTGGCATCGAGCTCCTCGACGATCTGCGAATACCTACGAATTCATTAGCCACACAGATCACAAAATCCACAAAGCGTTCCAGATAACGCATTTTGAACCGCTTCCTCTGTGTTCTATGTGCCCTTTGTGGCAAATACTCTTCAATCCCTCTTCCTTTGCGGCTTTGCGGCTTGAGTGCGGACGCTGCATGCAGCGTCAAACGGGCGTGAGAACCTCTTTTTCCCCCTCACCTGACGGGACAAGCGGTCACACCCCTGTCATTTTGAGGGAGTGGGATTCGGATCAGAAACGCGATTTCCTAGCGGTGAGACCAAAGGAATGGACTAGAGGTCCATGACTGCCGGTCGAGTCCCGAAGGAAACGCGTTTGTGGCCGAAAGCTTGTTCCGGCAATATCCGATCACCCATCTCCTGACCAGCCGGATCAAGCACTCACACCCCTCAAACAAATACCTCTTTTTCAAAGAACAATGCTTCCCCTTCCATTTTGCAGCAATCTCAGCCAAGCGCAAGCATGGAATCTGCAAAATGAACTTCAATCCCATTCAGTTCCTCCATGCAAGCCAGTTTTGTTAGAATGCGTGGACTGACCCGTTTCGCGTTATTACTTTGAGACGCCCAACCGACGATAACATACAACAAAAGTGACAACGAATAGAACTAAGCCTATAAACTCAGGAATATCCAGACCGTATCCATCACCTATACCATAGATTGAAAACACAATTTTAGGAACAACATTCGGGAAAAATAGAAATGGCGAAACAAGCATTGCAAAAACAAGAAAAAAAACATCCCAAACACCAGTCACAACAGAATCAATAACCCCAAGAAACACCCCATATACCATACTAGACAAACAGTATGCAGTCACTATTTTATACTTCTTTGACATAACCGAAAATATCCTTCATCTTATCCCCACTTAATCAAATCTACCAGTATCAAGCAATCCATTATGATAATGATCAATATTTAGTCGATCCATGTATAGGAAAACGGAGAAATACCTTTTCCACAACCGCCCTTACAACGGGAAAAGACTTCCGAAGGCGGAGCTTTTCCGCTATCAGGCCATCCATCATACCCAAGGCTAAGGTAATTATCGGTGTCTTTATCAAGAGGACCCCATGATTGTCTTCTATAGAAATACTTGACATTTTTCCAGAGTCTTACATAGTTTTTACACTCTTCTTTTGTCATCTCACACAGATTGCAAATTGTGCCCCACATGATATAATTAGCACGAGATGACCCAACACATTGTCCATCTACTTCTACGGTGTATTTACAATCTCGAGAGGGACACCCTGAATAGCGAGTGTTTATCCAATCGTTTCCTCCGGGTCCAAGCTGATTGATATCCCATGCATATTGTCCCTTCCACCAATGAGTAATTGATCTACACTTTGCGTTCTTCGAATCTGGCTTCCCAAAATCGCTTCTAACTCTCCTGATTACAGCAGCCAACTGCTCCGTCACATCCGGTCCGCATTTTGAACACCCTGCTGCTGTTACGCTCCTCATGAAATCGGTAATCCGGAATGCAACTGACATGGCCTCTGAGAGGGTCATCCGGCCACTTGGATCCCAACCCGTCACAGGGTTGGCATGGGCGTAGAGGTATTTATGCAGGGAGAGGGGTTCGCCGGTGCGCCCTTCGTATTCATCGAGGGTATGGAAGCGACCGAAGTTGGCATCGTAGAATCGGGCACGGAGGTAGTATTGGCCGAGATCGGCGTCCCACCTTTCTCCTCTGTAGAGGTAGAAAGTGGCACAATCGCCAATAGCCGATAGACTATAGCCGAGGAGATTCGTTTCCCTGCGGGGGATGGATGCCAGAAGTGGGGATTGCAAGGGTGACTCCAAGGGAGCGTAGGCCCCTACGTGACCGCAGGAGGCATCCCGCAGGAAACCCGCTTGTGGCGCCAAGGATTCCGGGGATACTTCACCCTCTTCCTCTCCACCAACTACCCCGGAAACCGTTCCCACCAGGGAAACTCCGTAGGCGTCGTAGGAGAAGGTATCGGTGATATTGCCTTCCAAGTCGGTGAGGGCCCGGACGCTACCACCTCACATCGAGTTCCTCGACGATCCGCGAAAGTCTACGAGTTCATTAGCCACACAGATCACAAAATCCACAAAGGACATGGATTTGGAACAGAGAACCGGTTCCTATGCGTTCTATGTGCCCTTTGTGGCAAATAGTCTTAAATTCTCTCTTCCTTAGCGGCTTTGCGGCTTGAGTGCAGACGCTGCATGCAGCGTCAAACGGGCGTGAGAACCTCTTCTTCCCCTCAAAACAAATACCTCTTTTTCAAAGAACAACAGCTTCCATTTTGCAGCAATCTCAACCAACCGCAAGCCTGGAATCCACCGAGCCATTTACAAAAAACATCAGTAATCGGACTGACACCTAGCAATTCACCTACCCGCAATCAAAATCAACGCCTAACAATTGCGCAAAATCTATAACATTTAAACCAATATCATTTTTAATACTAATATCAACACGTTCACACTTCAACAACAAATGCATTATCTCTATATTTCCCTGTTCGACAGCATCATGCAATGGAGTGTACCCGCAATCGCCTTTGACATTAGGATCAACACCATAGTTTAACAATTCATTAACTACATCAACCCTTCCCTGAACAACAGCGATGTGTAATGGAGTATTTCCAAAAGTGCTAATGGTATCAATTGATATAGATTCGACTGATAAATACTCAGGAAGTGAAGCAATTTCATTAAGATATGCAATAATTATCTCATCCATAAACACCCTAAATACAAATCATATTATAAAGTCGAAATCCCTTGTCGATCGCACGATTCATACGCGCAATCTCCTCCATATGGCTAGGATCGCTGTCTTTATGCCATCGATCATGAAAGCTCTGTCTCATATCGCTGCAATCACGATTCCTATTTAACTCCCACAGAATTATTTCACAAAATGACAAACCTGGAGGCGGTTGCTCTTTACAACGTTTCGAATAAGCTTTTCGCTCATCGCTATAAGCTTTTTGATTAGCGGCACTAAGATACATGGATATGGCAAGCTGAATGTGAGCAGTAGCTCCAAATGCGATCATTTCTGCCATAGAAGTGCCAATACCAACAATAGCAGACAACAAACATGAACCAACTCTAGCAGCGGACCCATAGCCCACTGTTCCCGCAATAGACACCGCCAAAAACATCGAGCAAGCCGCGAACGGGGTCAGTCCACGCATTCCAACATTTTTGGTTCTTTTCATGTCGGCTCGTTGCCCGATACGGTATTCCGATGGGAGCTGATCCGGCTGCTCACCGAATTCGCCGTCACCCAGAGCAGGCCCTTCGGTCTCCATGCGTGGGGTGGATGGCAGAATCGAGGCTTGTGGACGAGGCAGACTGGACCGGCTGGGATACATCAAAGAGGCAGGAATTGCCTCGATTCAAGCACGCCTTCCCCCACCAGACAAGCATGGAATCCGGAAAGGTTTTCCTGAAACATGAGTCATTGGATAGCCCTCTCGCAGTTCCAGATCCTTCTGACAAGAGAGACCGCCTGAAGGCGGGGCTCCAACAATCGTCCCTCCACCACAATCCGTGTTCATCATCCCCATCAGTGGTTGGTTCCATTTTCATCCGCAGATGGCGCGGATATCCGCAGATTATTAAAACCATTCTCCACCCTTCGTGCTCTCTGAGCCCTTAGTGGTTAAGATTCTTGAATTCTTCATACTACCTGCCGGTCAGCACGACCAACCCGATGGCAGCTCGAAAATCGGAACACTCACGTGTCCCGCTACGGGGAGAATGCATCCGATCCATCTTCCTTGGCGGTCTTGGGGTCTCTGCGTGAGAACATCTTCTTCTTCAATCCAACAACGCCGGGTCGGAACGCTTACGCGTCCCGCTACGGAAGAGCTCCGTGTTCTATGGGATCTTTGTGGCTAAGATTCTTTTTCCAATCCGAGAATCCGGGAGACGGAAATCTCACGATTTCCGCTACGACTCGAGGAACCTGACAATCTGCCTTGGCGGACTCTGTGGCTTGCGTGTCCTCCATCGCTCGAAGAGCGACGGGGGAAGTGCAGAAGCTGCATGCAGCGTCAAACGGGCGGGAGACAAATCTTCTTCAAACCTGTCGATCCTGTCCAATAACCCGATTCCGCCTTTATTGCCATACCCCATCAGACGTTCAATCGCTTGCGGATGAGCGGGGACGCTCATCCCTACCCGCAAAAGACCATCCCATAGTAGCGGGAACATCCCTGTTCGCTTCCTTCATTACCATCTTTCAAATGGTAAGCATTAGCTCCCCCCTACTCTGAAGAGAGCGACGGCTGAAGCCGCCGACTCCGGGGCACCGGCCCTTTTCGTGGTTTTCGGGTATTAGGTGGTAGAGTATCTTTCTTCAATCCCAGTCCGGGATCCAAATCCGAAACTCCAGTCGGAAAGCTCTCGCGTTCCGCTACGGGGGTAGTTGAGGATCCAGCAAGCCGGATCAAACGGGTGTAAGTCTTCTGGAATAGTGGCGATGAAATCTGACAGTTGAGTGATTGGCCATGGATCATCAGTCTGAGGAGGAAAGGAAAAGAACGACAAGTAACGCCCCTCTCGACAAGTTGCCCAGCACCGGAGCCCACTCAATCGCTGCAGCCCCACAATCTGAAAGGATCGTCTCAAGAACGGCCCGTTGATCGTGAAATATGCGCTTGTCGATTCCCCTCTCTCTCGGCTATTGCTCCAAAGCGTGATCCATGCTCTGTCATCATCTTCGGCCTTTGTCGCATGCCTGTTGTTTGGGGTGATCTCCATCCATGCCCAGCCAGTTGAGATCTCCACCAGTGATTCCATGGAATATGACGAAGCGGCCGGCACCCTTCTCATCCAGGGGGATGTCGACATCCAGCAATCCCCTTTCCGCATTTTGGCAGACCGCGTGACCATCCGCCGGAACCACGAGGATGTCCTGGCGGATGGTCATGTAAGGATCCTTTACGACACTACCGCCCCGGACAGCCGCTTTGTATTCCCGGAACTCCGCTCGGGCGCGGACCTCTTCTCCGAGTCTTTTCAGGAAAACGCCTCTCCTGAGCGCGAGTTGCTCAGGGCCGACCGGGTACGCTTCCTGCCGGAGTCACGCATCATCCTGCCCGAAGGTCCCGCAGAGATTCAGTTTGGCATTGCCCGGCTGATCGGAGATAACCTGACCATTGATCTGGGAAATGACCACATCGAGGCCCCCCGTTACCGGATGGGTTTCGAAAACCTTTTCATATCCGGACACGATTTCAAACTGATGGGTGAAGCCATTGAAGCCGGCAAGACCCGTTTCTTTTTCGGGGAACCTGAGGCCCTTTCCTTCCAAGGAAGCGCGGAGAGCATGAAAATGGAAGAGGACGATCTCGTCACCCTCCGGAAAGTCTGGTTGAAAATCGGCAAGGTTCCGGTGTTTTATTTGCCCTATCTGAGCTACAACATCCGGCACACGGTTTACAACGTCGAAGCGGGCGCAGGATACAGCGGCGATTTGGGATATCTGCTGGAATTGCGTCCATACTATTCACCCTGGCGATCCACCCGGTTCTTCGCAGATGTGAACAGCTACAGCCGCCGTGGGACGTTGATCGGCCCGGGCCTCAGCATCGACATCAACGACCGGCTCGGGCACTACATCCGCACACGGGTTGAATCCGGAGTGATACGCGACTCCGGGGAACAACTCGGAGTGGATAGTCTCAATCGCCCCATCGATGAGGAGAGAGGGTTTCTGAATGCGTCCCATATCCATCGATACCCGGAAGGGATGGCCTTCATGGCCCAGGTTCAGGCATGGAGCGACTCGGAAATCGTCCGGGATTTTGACACCGGCACCTTCCGCAAGCTCCAGCAGCCGGAAAGTTTTGCCTCGGTGAGGTTTCCGCTGAACGATTGGGTATTCAGCGCCGTAACCCGATTCCGGATTGAGGACTTCGAGTACGCAACCGAAAGGCTTCCGGAGCTTTCGCTGGACCTCCTCCCGTCTCCGCTCGGCCTGGCAGGATTTTACCACGAACTCAGTCTTTCGGGAACACGTCTCCGGGACGACAACCCGGACCGGTCCCATCCTGCAGAATATGACCGCTTCAAGGGAAACTACCGCATCGCACGTCCATCCGCCCTCACCCCATGGCTCGACTGGACACCGCTTGTTACAGCTCAATTCCTGGCTTGCGATAACCGGGCAAAGCTACCCGACGAACCCACCTCATGGGAACGGCAAACCCTGGAAGCCGGGTTCGACCTTACCCTCCATGCTTTCGCTGACTGGAAAATCAGCAACCGGATCTGGGACGTGCAAAACATCCGTCACATTCTCAAGCCAACCCTTCAATACCGCAACATCCTGATCGATGGCGACGAGGACGATTGGATGCCGGGCATCGAGTCGCCTCTGACATCCACCGGGATTCCCTACCGGGATTTTTTCAGTGCGAAGGCGCTCGAGGGGATACGGGAACACCAACTGGTGCGCATCGGGCTTCGCAACTCCGTTTTCACCCGTTCACATCTTACGGATAACCTCCGCACTATGTTGGACCTTGATATTTTCCACGACACGATCATTCCCCATGACTCCGATTCACCGACCCGACACCTGTTGTCATCGATGACCCGACTGCGTCCCGCCTCCTGGCTCAGCTTCGATCTGGAGACCCGGTGGGATAGCAAAAATCTGGATCTTGAAGACCTTTACGCCCGTGCATCCCTCATTAACGGTGACTTCTGGAGACTGGATTTCGGGGCATTCTTCCTCGACGGACTGCATGAGCAGTATCAAGCGACCCTCGATACGAAACTGAGCGAGGATGCGCGCGTGTTGTTTTCGGTTTCCTACAATGCGCGGACCAGCCAGTTCTACGAGCAGATGATTGGATTTCAGTTCGCAATTGCCAATCATTGGGACATCCTGGTCAGCATCAGTCAGCGGGACGGAGCCACCCGCAACAACGATCTGCGCTTGGATATCAAAATCGTGACCGGACGATTCTGAATACCCTCCGCCAATACGGTTCCCCAAAAATCATGACACCCAAACTCGCATCCCTGTGGAATCCGACCGAGTTTCCGGTGAAGCTGCCCGTCTTCGAGGGGCCGCTCGACCTTCTGATCTTCCTCATTCGGAAAAACGAGATCGATATTTACGACATTCCAATGGAAGTCGTCACCCGACAGTATATCGACTACCTGGAGACAATGGATCATCTCAACCTTGAGGTCGCCGGCGACTTTTTTGTAATGGCCTCCACGCTCATGTATATCAAGAGCCGCATGCTCCTGCCCCCGAAGGAACAGCCACCGGATGATGAGGCGGATGACGCGAACCTCGATCCGCGGTGGGAGCTGGTCCAGCAGCTCCTCGAATACCGCCGCTACAAGAGCCTGGCGGGGGAACTGGAAGAGCGGATCGAGAAACGCACCCGCATGGTGGACCGGATCGTTCACCCGGAGGACGAAGCCACTACGGATCCCCGCCCGCTGCACCCCGTGGACCGGATCGACATTTGGAACGCCATCAACATGGTCTACCTGCGGATCGCCGACAAACTCAGGGTCGGTGAGATCATGGATGAGCCCATCACCGTCTCCGAACGCATGGAGTTCATCCTCGACAAAATGAAAGCGTGTGAACGGTTCCATTTTTCCGACCTCATTTCCCCGGATTCCTCCTTGATCATGGTCGTCACGACCTTCATCGCTATCCTTGAATTGACCCGGCTCCGGAGACTCCGCCTTCAGCAACCCGAACCATTTGCCGATATTGAATGTATCGTGCACCACGATTGAAAAACCACCCAAGCAATACTTGCAAATCAGCCGGACATCAGCAGCTATAAGACATGCAAAGAGAAACTGAAAGGAACAACTACTTGATTGGAGTGGGCCTTGATGCCAACGATGGGCACAAGCGCATCACCAAGGGGGATGACTTTTCGATCGTCGGAGGGTCCGAGGAGACCCATGACCGGATAACCGAAACCGTCATCAAGACTTCAGAGGAATTGTCGACCAAGGGACGCAGCATCCGCAACGCCGATCCGGAGGAGATCCGCGATCTGGTGATGAAGCACTCTTCCTGAAACCAAGGGTTTCCCGTTCTTTTGCCATGAATACCGTCGATCCCGCCCCATCGCACCAGCCGACCCATCCAAAGGTCCGGGCAATACCCTGTGCGCCGATCAAGGTAAAAAAGACCGTGGCTGCCACCGCAAAGTCAAGCACCGCCCCCAGCATACGGGTTAAACCCGTCGCCATGCCCCTCAAACCACTTCGCAGCCATCTTGAGTCCAATGGCACCGTATCCCATCCGGATGCGCTTCCAAGCCGCGTATCAGCGCTTACCCAAGCAGATGAAATCCAGTCGGGAAAAACCCATTCATTCACATGGGATATTGCCTTCGCGGTCATTGCGTTGGTATTTTCCTTTCTCATTCTCTTGAAATATTAACCCTCACGGATTCAATCCTACCTATGTCTGAAAATATCACTGACCTGAGTGCCGATTCCTTCGATTCGGCGATCGCTGAAAAAGGACTTCCCGTCCTCGTTGATTTCTGGGCCCCCTGGTGCGGCCCTTGCAAGATGATTGCCCCGATTCTTGAGGAATTGGCAACCGAGGCAAATGGGAAGATCAAGATTTGCAAAGTCAACGTTGACAACAACAGCCAGCTCGCAAATCGCTTCCAGATTCGCGCTATTCCCACGCTTCTGCTTTTCCGCGATGGCAAGGTGGAAACCCAAATTGTCGGGATGACCTCGAAAGAGGATCTCAAAAAGAAAGCTGGAATCTGATCCTCAGCGACCGGAGTTTCTCCGGTCAATGTTGCGTTGAAGCTGGGTTCTCCGAGTCATCAGTTCGAGTAACTCAGCATCACCTTCATACATTTCACGGGAGACCCGGAGGTCGATTTTTTCGATCTCTTTGCGGTCTCTCTTGTTTTCCATTCGTTTCAGGCAGTCCAAGAACTGCTCCTCCGCATCATCCAGCGGACTTTCGTCCGTAAGGATGCGGAAATACAAGCCCCGTTCCGGATCGGTTTCAGCGATGAATTCGGTGTTTTCACCCGGGACCCATTCCGGATTCTCGGCGAGTTCGGCAAGAACGCGGGTGAGCAACACGCCCTCGAGTATATCCGGTGAAATCCCATCCGGATGAATACGCATCAACTCCGGGCTTCTCCGTATACTCTCAAAGCGCAGGATCAAAACAAGCAACGCAGCCTCCAGGCTCCCCGGAGCGGATGCCGGACCTTTTTCGATCGGCTCGCCCTCCTGTTCCGGGCGGGATTCCTGATACATCTCCTGCCGCTGGATCCGCCCGCGTTTCTCTTGCTTGAACCGGGCAAAATCCTCCCGCAACGGTTGCCGGTGCAGGGTTCGGGCAGCCAGGTTTTCGATCATCGCATACTGAGTCGTCTCAGACAGACTGTGGGAAATCACCTCATAACACTCCGCCTGCGCCCTCCCCAATGCCTCGGGAGAAAGATCGCCTTCCTTGGGATACAATTGATCGACCATGAAGTCCACTGCCCCTTTCGCCTGCTGCAAGAACGCCTCAAATCCCGCCTTTCCCTCCTTGCGCAAAAACTCGTCCGGATCTTTTCCCACCGTCAATGTGAGAAAAGAAACCTCCAGACCAACGGACAACGCAAGCGGCAGCATCCGCAACGCGGCCCGTACGCCAGCTGCATCCCCGTCGAGACAACAGATCAGACGGGGACAATGCCGGCGCAGAATCCTGAGTTGCTCCACCGTCACCGCGGTTCCCTGCGGAGCAATCGCCTGATCGATCCCCTCAGTCCAACAACGGATCGCGTCCAACTGCCCTTCCACCATGATGAACGGATGCTGCTCGGAACCGTGCTTCTTTGCATGATAAAGCCCAAAGAGCTGCTGACCCTTTTGGAAAAGGTCCGTG
>JAQVLM010000533.1 GCA_028704125.1 Opitutales bacterium | reverse complement strand
AAACCCCTCCTCTTTGCCATAGGAGGAAATCATCAGGAATACCAAAGGTTCCGGATACAGGTTCCACAAATATCCATCGTTTGCCATCAAAGAATTCAATCCCCTCAACCAGTGGTTGGTAGCGTCTGCCTTCTGACAATGAAATCCCGCGCACTTGCCTGACTGGGATTCCCTCGGTCAGCAAAAGCTTTTTGAACAAGGAGGCATCGGGTTTGGATTCTGGTGTGTTGGAGAGGAGAAGCGCAGTGTTCTGGTCGCCGTTGGCGTGGTTGAGATACGCGGCCAAATGCGCGACAAAGCTTCCGGAGTCGGCGGAACGGCTTCGCACATGAGAGAGAATAGCGTCAACAGCCAGTCGTTCGGCGTCTTCCCAATACGGTCGGGCATACTCCGGAATCGATTCGGGACGGGTTTCGTCCGGTGGGACAATGTCGCTGGATTTGTAGAATTGTGCGCGATAGAAGATGCGTTGAGGTCCGGATGCTTCACGAGTGGTCCATTCTCCACGTCTGGGTTCGGTGTCGGGTTCGATCAACCGGAACCCGTAACCCGGAGAGGCAAAATGCTCATCCAGAATCCGGTATCCCTCGCTTTCGCCGGGAAGGGAAAACGATACTTTGACGGGTTGGTTGTCCGCAAAGTAGGAGATCTCCGCTTCCACTGTCCAGACGTCCTGAGCCTGTTTTGCAGTCAGCGGGAACCCGTAGTTCACCCTTTTGTGAAAGACGATCGAGACCGATACGATGGTCAGCAGGATGGATAACCACAGAACGTGGAACCTCGGAGAGATGGGAGTTTTCATTTGAGTTTTCCGCAGGGTTTACCCAGCAGAAACGTTTCTTCGCAGTCCACCAGAACCAGTCCTTTCAGGAAGTTTCTTCCGACCAGAACCTGATAGACGAAATTGCTGCGATCAATAAGTGTGAATTCCGCTTTTTCGTGGAATGGACCCATTCGGATTTCCATTTCAACTACCGGACGCTTTTGCGGTTCATCCTCATGCTGAATGACCTTGAGGTAGCGTACCACCGGACGTTCAATTTCGAGCAGTTCTCCGCTTTTTTGGTGTTCGACATGGAAGCGTACCCACTTTTTTCCATCGCGTTCGAATTCAATCAAGTCGTAGGCATGAAGGGATGAGGTGCGGGCTCCAGTATCAACCTTTGCCTTCAACTGAATGGTCTCGGGTTGAAAACAGACCCACTCAACCCAGCCTGCTGTGACTTTTTCCGGGTGTTTTGGTGCGACTGGATCATCGGACAAGGGCGCTTCGATGTTTTCGTCACCATCATCGGCTTCAGCCTCTGATTGTGGGGATGCTTCCGGCGTGACGGGGGCAGGGTTGGTGCTTGGCTCCGGTTGAGGAACGTCCGCTTTTCCGGGTGCGGTTTTTGGATCTGTGTTTTCGGGGGCAACGGGACCGGATGGCATTTCGGCGTCCTTAACGGATGGCTCCTCGGCTGGTTGTGGAGCGGGTGTCAATGTATCATCCTTTGGTGTTTCTCCGGTTTTTCCCGTGTCAGCTGATATCGCCTGTTCTTTGGCAGAAGGCTCTTGCCCGGTGGGTATCGTTTCGCAGCCAGATAGGATGGTCAAAATGAGAAGGGCGCTGGTGAACCTCAATTGCATGGATGGAAAAATGAAGTGAGACAGAGTGTTCGAAAGGGCCAAAGGATGGGAAAACCCTGCTTGTTAGTCAATCCCCAAGCATGTTCCAGGTCGGGATGTTGTCGTCCGATCAGCTCTATTTCCTGATTCTCCTCAATAGAGTGCCCTTTTGTGTACGATTGTGCATGTCGTCTCAACACGAGTGCCTGGCACTTGCTGCACGCACATGGATTGGGTGGTGGTTTTGCCTGGCATACGGGCGGAAAATCTGGTGTTTGCGGTTGTCAAAACCTCACTTGTCGGTGAATTTGAGCACACACATTATGAGTACTGATCAGAAATACGATCTCGTGGTATTGGGAGGTGGGCCGGCTGGATATGCCGCAGCAATACGGGCCGGACAGCTGGGAAAACGCGTGGTATGCGTTGAAATGGAGCGTGCCGGAGGCACCTGCCTTAACTGGGGATGTATCCCGACGAAGGCTTTGTTGAAAAGTGCGGAGTTATTGCGTTCCATTCAGCATGCGGATGCTTTTGGAATAAAGGTTCCGCAGCCGGATTTCGATTTTTCCGCCGTCATGGATCGCTCGCGTGGCGTGTCGGACCGGATGGCGAAGGGAATTGAGTTTCTTTTCAAAAAGTCCAAGGTGGATTATCTGGTCGGCAAAGGCCGTGTGATTGCTCCCGGTATGGTCGAAATATTTGAGGGGGAAAAGCAGGGATCGATGATTCAGGCGGACCGGATACTGATTGCGACAGGATGTCTACCGCGGCGGATTCCGGGGGTGGATGTGGATGGAAAGCGGGTTTTTACATCGAGGGAAATGCTGGCGAACCGGACGCTTCCAAAATCGTTGGTGGTCGTCGGAGCCGGCGCGATTGGCGTGGAGTTTGCCTATTTCTTCAACTCCTTCGGAGTGAAGGTCACACTGGTCGAAATGCTCGATCAGATCCTCCCGGTTGAAGATGCCGAAG
>JAQVLM010000532.1 GCA_028704125.1 Opitutales bacterium | reverse complement strand
GAGACTTGCCTTTGTTCCAGCAATGGGATGGGATTTCATGCGAGACCATACCCATCTGATCCCCCATTCCTATGATAGACAACAAGACTGTGTTGATTACCGGAGGCACCGGATCCTTCGGTAAGGCGATTACGCGCACCATACTTGAGCAGTATAAACCGGCCCGGTTGATCATCTTCAGTCGCGATGAGCTCAAGCAACTGGAGATGGCGCGGCAGTTTTCCCGGACTCAGTATCCGTGCATCCGCTATTTCATCGGGGATGTTCGGGATGCCGGGCGCTTGCGGCGGGCTTTCCAGGGGGTCGATTACGTGGTTCATGCCGCAGCGTTGAAGCAGGTGGATACCGCGGAGTATAATCCCTTCGAGGTGATCAAGACCAATATCTTGGGTGCTGCCAATGTAGTCGACGCCGCCATTGATACGGGAGTTACCAAGGTGATCGCTTTGTCGAGTGACAAGGCCGCCAACCCCATCAACCTGTATGGCGCGACCAAACTCTGTGCGGATAAGCTCTTTATAGCGGCCAATACGTATTCCTCCAGGCAGAAGACGCGTTTTGCGATTGTGCGATACGGCAATGTGATCGGTAGCCGTGGCAGCGTGGTTCCATTATTCCTGAAACAACGGGAACAAGGTGAGCTGACGGTGACGCATCCCGAAATGACCCGCTTTTGGATAACACTCCGTCGGGGGGTCGACTTCGTGCTGCGATCACTGGATTCGATGAAAGGCGGAGAGATTTTCATCCCGAAGCTGCCGAGCATGAAGATGATCGATTTGGCCCAGGCGGTCGCGCCCGGGTGTCGGGTCAGCGTGATCGGGATCCGGCCCGGAGAGAAGATGCACGAGGTGATGATCCCATCGGATGAGTCATCCCATGCCATGGAGTTTGAGGATCACTATATCTTGTATCCCGCCTTTCCATTCTGGGGCGATGGCGGAGGAAAGCGGCAGGGGCGTTCGGTTCCAGCAGGATTTGAATACAGCAGTGACACGAATCAGGAATGGCTCGGAGTGGAGGAGTTGCGCCGTTTGGTGAGTGAAGTGGAGAGCCAGTCCGAAGCATGAGAGACAAGCCGTTTGTGTTGGTGTCCAACGATGATGGACATGATTCAGCGTTTATGCGGATCCTGATAGACACCCTTTGTGAGCACTACGAAGTGTGTGCGGCGGTTCCGTTGCGTGAGCAGAGTTGGATCGGCAAGGCCGTCAGCCGGCACCGGGATGTGGCGGTTCGCAAGGATTCGGGATTTCCCTGCGATTGCTGGGTGATTGACGGGACGCCCACCGATTGCGTGAACATCGCGCTTTCGCATTTGGTTCCCCGCATGCCCGACATCGTGGTGTCCGGGGTCAATATCGGGTACAATGCGAGTTTGCACCTGATCACGAGTTCTGGAACCGTGTCGGCCGCATTGGAGGGCGCATTTTGGGGTTTGCATGCGATTGCCCTGAGTCAGTGTGTTCCACACGATGAGTTTGCTGAAATGGTGTCCGACCGTTCGCGCGTGAGTGCACGATGGGAGCGCCAGTTGCGGGCAGTGGGTGAGCGGACGGTTGGGTTCATCGGGGAAATTGTCGGACAGGGGTCCGCAAAACAGGGATTCCGTCCGCGGGTGGCAAATGTCAATTTCCCGGTTCATGTTGATGCGGATACCCGGGTGGACCGGACTTACCCGGCTCTGGCCCGTTCGGCGCCTTTGTTTGCGGAGGACGGCTCCGGCAGTGGCTTGTACCGTTTTCGTTACCATCCCGGCCACCCGGATGGTGACAACGGGAAATCAGACTTGAATAGTCTGGAAATGGGGCACATTAGTTATTCGACCTTGGACTATTCGCTTTTTGCCAACGGTTCGGATTGACCCGGGGTGAGGCGATTGTCTTGAATGGAGAACACACCCAACGCTTTATCAACCCACCATGTATAGAAGTTTCCGTTTCCCAAGTGTTTCCCTGTTGTTGTTGTTGCTGACGAGTGCAATGCAGTTGCATGCCGCCTATGAGGGCACCTGGACCTTTGAAGAGCCGGAGCTGGGCGATATGTATTTGATCCTGAAATCGGATGGGACCGGTTCGTATTTTTTGGCCGAGGGGATGGAAACCACGATCAAGAAGGGCACGTGGACGCAGGTGGAGGAAGCGGTCGATCTGAAGTTTGACAATGGTGTGTCGGGTCGTCTGGTGCTGAGTGGTGAGGATACGGGTGAGATTACGCTGGATTTGGCGGATGCGCATGGTCTCGCGCAAAGCGGCTCGAAGATGGCGGTCTCAAGGGTTCCGGCCGGAAAGATCGGGAGCCTCACGGTTGATCCGGGAGCGGTCAACACCGACGAAGAGGAGGAAGAGGAGGACAAGGACAGTTTCACGGGTTACTGGGAAGGGGAGTTGTTGAGTGGCGATAAGTTTTTCATGGTGGTGGATGCGAATCGCACGGCCGGATGCACGCATTCTTTTTCACTGACGGATCAGGAGCGCGTGCTCGGATACTGGCGGAAGGATGGTCCGGAAATGTACATTTACTGGAGTGACGGTTCTTTCACGATCCTGAAGCGGGTGGGGCGCCGTGTGGAGCAGACCACGATT
>JAQVLM010000531.1 GCA_028704125.1 Opitutales bacterium | reverse complement strand
TCGCCTTGGTGGCAGACAGAGCTTACATAAAATCTTTGGGTATAGATTGGTCCACCGTCTTCGACGGCAAAGTGACCGTCAATGCCGGGGTTGCCGGTGCCACTCAAGATGCCAAGGTGCTTCATCTTGACCGCTGCGTTGACGTCGTTGATGCGATCGCCCGATATTTTGTGGAGGTATCCCTTCTGGATCGCGCGGGTGATTGGCATGGAATCCAGATCGACGATTTTCCCGTAGAAGGTGATTTCGAGTCGTTCAATCGAATCGGGGCTGATCTGCTGAGCGATGGTGCCAAGGATGGTCCCAAGCTTCAGGTATGGCTTGAGCGCATGGAGCGTGTGGGCATCCATGGATGGCATGTTGACCGCATTGGTGATGAGCCCTTGGGTGAGGATGGCGGTGACGGTTTCGGCGATTTCGATGCCGACATTGGTCTGCGCTTCCTCTGTGGATGCGCCGAGATGTGGCGTGAGCACCAGGTTGTTGCACTGGCGCATCGGATGATCGGCCGGAAGGGGCTCATTTTCGTAAACATCGAGTCCGGCTGCTGCCACTTTACCCGACTGGATGGCTTCGTGAAGTGCGGCTTCCTCGATGAGTCCACCGCGCGCGCAGTTGATGAGGCGAACCCCATCTTTCATCTTCGTGAATGCATCACGCCCCACAATGTTGCGGGTGGCATCAGTCAGTGGCATGTGAACGGTGATGAAATCCGCCTGTCCCCAGATCTTGTCCAAAGCGACCTTTTCCACGTTGATGGATTTGGCCCTCGCATCCGACAGGAAGGGATCGTAGGCGATCACGCGCATCCCGAAGCTTTGTGCCCGGTGGGCCACTTCGGTGCCGATGCGTCCCAGGCCCAGAATGGCAAGGGTCTTGCCTTTGAGCTCGATTCCCTGAAGGGCCTTTCGATTCCATTTGCCGGATTTCATCGATGCGTCCGCTTGCGCGATGGGGCGTGCGGCGCACAACATGTGGGTAAAGGTCAATTCGGCAGTGGCGATCGTGTTCCCGGACGGTGTGTTGACCACTACGATCCCGCGCTCGGTGGCGGCATCCACGTCGATGTTGTCGACTCCGACTCCGGCCCGTCCCACGACCTGAAGTTTCGGTGCGGCTGCGATAATATCCGCATCGATGAAGGTCTCACTGCGCACAATGATGGCCGATGCAGTGGATACGAGACCGAGCATCTGCTCTTTTGACGAGCCATATGCCTCTGTTACGTTGAATCCCGGTTGCTGCTTCAGAAAAGCAACGCCCGCGGGTGCAATACGGTCGGCTACGATGATATCGAACGGTGTCATAAATCAATACGTGTGTGAATGTTTGTGTCCAAACGGAGGCACGATGTCCCGAATTCGATAGAAAACAGATTGCCCGAAAGAAAGAGTCAACGCCGAATCCCTCCACTGCGAAGGACGCTTGATGGGGCGGGGCTCGAAAACGGTGGATTAATTCCGAGTCGACCGGATTCTCAAAAAATCCGAATTGGGTCGATCGGGGGTTGAAAACCGGTCGCCATCCGGGTACATGTGTGATCTTTAGCTTATCGTCATGACCAAAAATCTGTCCACCATCGCTCCCTTGGTTTTTGCGCCCGGATCCGGGTCCGGTTCAACCGGCAAAAGCCCATTGCAGGAGCGGATTCTCAAACTCAAGAAGGAGAAGAATGCCGTTATTCTGGTTCACAACTATCAGGATGGGGTGATTCAGGAGGTTGCGGATTATGTGGGTGACTCGTTAGGTTTATCCTACCAGGCATCCAAGACGGATGCGGACGTGATCTGTTTCTGCGGGGTGCACTTCATGGCCGAGACCGCCAAGATCATCAATCCCGGGAAGCGGGTGATTTTGCCCGATCCCGAGGCGGGGTGTTCGCTGTCGGATTCATGCCCGGCTGAAAAGCTTGCCGCCTACAAGGCGAAGCATCCGGATATCGTAGTGGTGGCCTACATCAATTGCTCGGCTGGGGTGAAGGCGCTTTCGGATGTCATATGCACGAGCGGTAACGCAGTGGATATCGTCAAGCGGATCCCGGAGGACAAGGAAATCCTGTTTGTTCCCGACCAGAATCTGGGACAGTGGGTCGCCCATCAGACCGGAAGGAAAATGAAACTGTGGCCGGGAAATTGTTATGCGCACATTTTGTTTTCAACTGAGGCGATCGAGCGCATCCGCCTACAGTATCCCGGTGCGCCGGTGGTCGCGCATCCCGAGTGTGTGGATAGCGTGCGCCGTATGGCCGATCTGGTCTGCAGCACGGAGAAAATGGTGACCTTCTGCAGGGATCATGAATCGGATGCTTTCATCATCGTTACCGAGACTGGAATGCTCCATCGGCTGCGCCGGGATATTCCGGGGAAAACCTTTATAGCGGGTCCTACTGAGAACTGTGCCTGCAATGAGTGCCGGTTCATGAAGATGAATACGCTCGAAAAGCTCGAACGTTGTCTGGACACCCTCGAGCCTGAGATTGTGCTGGACCCTGAAACCGTCGAGGCGGCCCGTTTGCCGATCCAGCGGATGCTCGAGTGGAGCCGTTGATTCAAAAATACGCCCCATCGATCCAGATTGCTCAAATAA
>JAQVLM010000530.1 GCA_028704125.1 Opitutales bacterium | reverse complement strand
ATGGGTGGAAAGGCATCGGCGATGGGAGGATACCGACTTATCTACGGTGGACGTCCCTTTTCCGAAGCCATTGCAGCGTATCGTCTGTGTCTATTTGGCAAAGGTGCCAAACCGAAGAGCGAACAGGACAAGGACCGTGGCGTCATCCCGCTGGAAAAGCTGGATGCAGTGATCCGCAGCGGAGGGAAGGTGGAGATGGCGGAGTTGCTGCGTCGCAAGGTCCGCTACTTTAGTGATGGGATGGCTATTGGATCCAAGAGTTTCCTGAAGGGGCTTTACGATGAACACCGGGAGTGTTTTCCCGAGAGCCGAAAAGCCCGCTTTGCCACAATGAAAGGTGCCGACTGGGGCGGGCTCCATGTCGTCCGCGACCTAAAGGTCAATGCATTCGGGTGAGCAGTTTGTTTGTTCAAACCTCAGACAATCAAAACCGTCAGATCAAGTCGTGGTTACTTCAGGTAACTGGTATCCTTGATGTCATTGCATTTTCCCGATTCACACATCTTCTCCAATAGGTTTGCTTTGGGGTGCTGGTTCCACATGATGTTTTTTCGAGGTGACTGGAGCGTCACCGGTATCCCCTATAACCCCTGATTTGAGAAAACTATGAATACTCCCCTTAAGAGAAAACTGCGTATGGGCATGGTTGGAGGTGGCCGTGGCGCCTTCATTGGTGCGGTTCATCGTATGGCGGCGGCGTTGGACGGGAAGATCGAACTGGTGGCAGGATGCTTCTCATCCGATCCCGACAAGTCGCGTGCTTCCGGCGAGGATCTCTTTCTCGACCCATCGCGGGTCTATTCGGACTTCGCTGAAATGGCACGCAGGGAATCGACGTTGCCCTTGGGCGAGCGCATCGATTTCGTGTCGATCGTGGTTCGAAATGACCTGCACGCGAAGGTGGCCAAGTGCTTTTTGGATGCAGGCATTCATGTGATCTGCGAGAAGCCCCTTGCCTTCTCGATGGACGAAGCCCGTGCGATCAAGGCGAGTGTCGAACGTAGCGGATGCGTGTTTGCGCTCACACACAACTACACCGGATATCCGATGGTGAAGGAGGCCCGTGCGATGGTGAAAGCCGGGAAGCTGGGCCGGATTATCAAGGTGGTGGCGGAGTATCCGCAGGGCTACGCGATAACGGCCCTCAAAACGGAGACGGATGGGGCGATCTCGAATTGGCGCATGGACCCGTCGGTCGCCGGAGTTTCCAACTGCATCGGAGACATCGGATCCCACGCCGAAAATCTGGCGCGTTACATCACCGGTCTCGAAATCGAGGAACTTGCGGCCGAGCTCTCGACCTTCATCCCGGGTCGCCCATTGGATGACGATGGAAACATGCTGATCCGCTACAAGGGCGGAGCGAAGGGGGTTTTGTACGCCTCCCAGGTTTCCACTGGCGACGAGAATAACCTCAACATCCGTGTTTATGGCACCGAAGCCTCGATTGAGTGGCACCAGGAGCATCCGAATGAATTGATCCTGAAGTTCGCGGAACAGCCCCGGCAGGTTTGGCGCCGCGGGAATTCCTACAATGGACCGGAGGCCGCCCGGAATACGCGGACTCCCTTCGGGCATCCCGAAGCATTCATTGAAGCGTTTGCGAACGTTTACCTGGCGGCTGCCGAGGCGATTGCCGATGCCATTCAGGGAAATTCCAAGCCGGAAGGGGGCTATGATTTTCCCACAATTGAAGACGGGATGGCGGGAATGGCTTTCATTCAGGCTGCGGTTGCTTCCTCGCGGGCGAATGCGGCATGGACCCGGGTTGAGGTTTAGCGTTGCGAAGGGTCCAGACTGAAGCCATTTTGGACCGTATGAGTGCTTCATTCGGTTCAATCGCATTGATAACTGGCGCGAGCAGCGGAATCGGTATGGCTTGTGCCCGTGTGTTTGCCGCCGCAGGGTTGCGTCTGCTATTGTTGGCGCGCCGCAAGGATCGTTTGGATGCCCTCGCAGCTGCCCTCAAGGCGGAGCATGGAACCGATTGTCTCACGGTCGGGTTGGACGTGCGCGATCGCGAAGCGGTGAAGGCCTTTTGGGACGGACTCGCAGATGATTGGAAGGCAGTCGATGTGCTGATCAACAATGCAGGTCTCAGCCGTGGTCTGGAGAAGCTTCATGAGGGCTCCATCTCCGATTGGGAGGAGATGATCGATACCAACATCAAGGGACTCCTCTACATCAGCCGCTGCGTGATTCCGGGAATGCTCGGCCGGGCCAGGGGAAGCATCGTGAACCTGGGTTCGGTTGCTGGCCATGAGGTGTATTCCGGCGGAAATGTGTATTGTGCGACCAAGCACGCGGTGGATGCGCTCACGCGGTCCATGCGGATCGACCTCGTGGACACTCCGGTCCGGGTTTGCGCGGTATCCCCCGGTATGGTTGACACTGAGTTTAGCGAGGTGCGTTTCCACGGTGACCGGGAGCGTGCCGCCAAGGTCTATGAGGGGATGCAACCGCTCACGGCTGAGGACATCGCGGACGCCGTTTTTTATGCGGTGAGCCGGCCGCCTCACGTTCAGATTGCGGAGATCCAGCTGTTCCCGACCGCTCAGGCGGGAGCAACGTGTGTGTCCCGCAAGGGATGACGGTG
>JAQVLM010000063.1 GCA_028704125.1 Opitutales bacterium | reverse complement strand
CTCCAGCCCATTCGTGGCCAACAAAACAGGTTGGACACTTGAAGCGGATGTTTTGACGGCACCATTCCACATCATCCGAAAACACGAATACCTTCGGATGGGCGATCTTGGAATAGATGATCTCCATGGCCTGCTCAACGTAATCCATTCCATAGAATCCGTGAAAAGACCGGGACTTTGGATTGTCCACAAAATCCCCTCTTCTAATGTTGAGGCATACGGACTCGCAAGTAGTCAGCTCCTCTACCAAAGGGTTGCACTCCTCCATTGAGCGATGAAATGTGAATTCACGGCGGATGCTGTCCGCAACTGACTCAAAATAGCGGGCGCTTTGCCAATACCCGATCAGGAAACTGTTGTCGCTGTAGTGCGCAAAACCGGGATCGTAATGAAAGTGAGGCTCGTTCACTGTTGTGAAACGGGCCGATTCCCAGTCATGGCCGGTCGCAACCCGACCCTCGATGTTGAACATTCCCAGCGTGTAGTGACGGAACACATGGTGCTCGCGCGGAGTGCGATCCTCCAACGCGGCCAAATCCAGCCGCAGGTCAACGCCATGACGAGTCGCCAAGGCCCTTCCGGCGGCGTACTGGAACATCTGATTTCCAGTTCCTCCCATCAAACGAACAATGATCATTGTAACCTCTCCCCAACCTGCCCGAAGGCAACGGACGCAAATCCGTGCGGAGGCAGCAGCTTCGTAGTATCCAGCCCATTCATTCCATCACCTGTCGTCTCTCTGCTCTCCGGCCGCGAATACTTCCATTCCCAAGCCGTCCACACTCACCACATGGTGCCGCTGACTCAACTGCGTGGACTTGACCTCAAAGGTCAGAGCTTCCGCTATCCCATACTCGTGAACGTGATTCTCGTATGTCCCGTTTGAAAACCCGAACAACACAACGTAATTGCCCAGTTTCAGTTTAGGAAGCTTCGCATGGAAACAAACCATGTATTCCCGTCCTTCCTCCATTACCGGCATGGGAGATCCTGTGAAACAGGAATTCACGCCAAACACCAGATTCCCCTTCATGTCGTAGAAATCGCAACAACTGATGGGTCGCTCGATACGCCGGTTTGCCCGCAAATGTAGGTGAACTTCCAAAGACTCTCCACCATGGAAATACGAGATATTCTCCGGGTGCTCGGCACAGTAGAGTGCAGCATTCAAAAACACCACGCCTCCCTCGCCATCACAAGGAAGCCCCTGAAGGCTTTCCCAGTGCAGGGTGTCGCCGAGAGCAAGATAAGGCTCACCAAACCGGCTCATGTCCAGTTTCCGCCCCGATACTCTTCCCTTGGCGGCAGCCGAAAGCTCGATGGACTCATCCTGTTCGATGGATGAATTCCCGCCTTCGTCCTTGTTGAGCACTCCATAGTGCATGAAGTTCGAATACTCGACCGTAATCTTGCGCGGATCTCCCCGTCGCATGATCCTTCCATCATGGATCCAGATCACTTCCTTGCAAAAATTCACGATACTGGATAAGTCATGCGAAACAAACAACAGCGTGGTATCCGCATCGATGAGCTCTTTCATCCGGCGGATGCATTTCATCGTGAAACGGATATCCCCAACCGCCAGCGCCTCATCCACTATCAAAATATCGGGATCCACCTCGGCCTGAACCGCAAACGCAAGCCGCACCCGCATCCCACTGGAATAGGTCTTGATCGGCTGATCCATGAAGTCCCCGATATTGGCGAACTCCGCAATGCGCTGAAAACGGGCATCCGTCTCTTGTCGATTCAGCCCGAGGATACTCGCATTCAGGTAAACATTCTCCCGCCCGGTGAACTCGTCGTTGAAGCCGGATCCCAACTCAAGCAGAGCAGCCACCCGGCCCTTAGTGGACACGGTGCCACAGGTCGGAGTCAAGGTGCCCGCGATCAGCTGAAGCAGCGTACTCTTTCCGGAACCATTGCGCCCGATAATGCCGATGCTATCCCCTTTCCGCAGTTCAAGGTCCACATCCCGGAGAGCGCAGAAATCATGGAAGTATTTGTTCTGGTTGAACATCCGGCCCGCCTCACTCCCCTCGGGAGGCAGCCCCACCATACGGTTCAAGCCCTGCTTTTCGCCGCGGCGAATCGGATTGAAAGCACCCTTCAACGCACTGATCAAGGGAGCTTTCAAACGGGCCGATGGATCCCTCCAAATGCGATAGGATTTTCCCAAATTCTTCGCGGATACCACTGTTTCTCGTTCACTCATTCTCTAAGGATCCTTTTCTGAATGCAATTGCAGGCATCTTGTCGATCTCAATGCACAAGCCTCACGACATCACATCGGTGACCCGACGCGCGTAGCGCCTCACCCTCGTTTCCTGATGCAGTGACCGCGCAAAGCGCAGGACATCGGCATTCTCAATCCTGTCGTCCGCAACAATGACCTCCGGACGCGACTCGAAAGCAACGTCCATCCATTGGGCTGGAGTGTGTACCGGAAGACCCGCGATACGGCTCGGAGGGGTTTCGGCCCGATCATCATGCACCAAACCGACAACACAGTATTTTCCCCAACGTTCAATATCGTGTTGAATCTCGTCGAGCAACCAACGCGCTTCCCTGCCCGTGCCAAAAACCAGCAATGGGATTTTGCCGGATGGAGCCTGACCCATCCGAAAACGCACCAACAAATCATCCAAAAACCTGAAACTGAACCGTGATGCGGTCAAAGCCAGAAAATAGACGCCTCCGAAAATCACAAAAGCTCCCCTCGAATACCCCAAGCCGAATCGATCCAGCATCGTCAAAGCCGCCATACTCACGACCACTCCCAATGCAGCTGCCATCGCATAGTTCAACACATCGCGCGAACTCGCCAGCCGCCAACTGAATTCGTATATCCGCAGGATCAGGCTCACCCCCACACAGGACACGATCACCACCGGCAAAGAGCGGATAACCGCTTCCCGGAACTCATGAGTCAGCACAAAATCAAAACGGATCAGGTAGGCCGCATACAGACTCACACTCACTAACAATACGTCCACCAGCATCTTGATCAGGGGAACCCGATAGATGAAAGAGGTGACCAGCTGCTGCCAACCTTCTCTCCGGATCGGAGACACCTGAATGCGGACACTGGCAATATACACTGCCACCATTGCCAAAGCCACAAACGCGAACAAAAACACCACCAGCCCGGTATCCGGAAACATGGCCATCATGCATGCCACGCCAACACAAAACGCCGATACTCCATACAACACGCCAAGGGTTTGCCAATGGGTCAGACCCGAAAACGCCAATCGATGGGTCGTGTGGTCTTTCCCTCCAACCGATGGACTCTGCCCGCGCATCAACCGCGTAACCGTCACCAACGTGGTATCGAGAATCGGAATTGCCGCAAGCGCCACCGCGATCAGAAAACGGAGCAACACCGAATTGCCGTCTTGTGCTTCGAGTCCGTAAAAACCGTTGAGGTGCGAAGGAATGATCAGAGCAGCGAAAATAAACCCGAGAAACAGGCTACCCGAGTCGCCCATGAAAATACGCGCGGGAGGACGGTTGTGCAGCCAAAAACCAAACGCACACGCCGCAACAATCAACGCCCACAGCGCCCCTACCGGAACACCCTCACCGGAACCAAACCTGCCGGTCAATGCAAGTCCACCCAAACCGATAATCACCACCCCGGAACTCACCCCGTCCATGTTGTCCAGCAGGTTCACCGCATTGACAATCCCGACAAACCAGAAGTAGCTCACCAGTACGTTCAACCATGGCAAAGGGGTTAACGGAAAAGGTCCGATCCATACAATCACCACCGTGACCGCAATGAGCTCAAGCAAAAGCTTTAAGCCCGGCTTGAGGTTGATGCAGTCATCCACCCAGCCGGTCACCGCCATGAATACCGCCGCTCCGGCAATGATGATCATCATCTTGAACGACGGAAGCGGAGTCATCAAACCCACGCTCTGAGCCCAAGCCCCCCTCTCATGCAGCAACCACAGGAATGCCGCGGTTCCCAACACAAAGGAAAACAGTATCCCCACGCCACCATGCAGTGCCGTCGGTTTCTCATGCCAGCGATCCTTGCGCGGCGCGGCCACCCATCCGTGGCTCAATGCCAGCTTGCGGACCATCCCAACCGCCAGCCAGCTCACCACCAAACTCCCCACTACAATTGCAAGATATTGGTACATGCGAATCACTCACTGGATGCTACAATGCCACCGCCTCATGTTGGGATCCATTACAAGCTATCAAGCATGCGCAGCCCGGCTATGGGCAATGACATCATCCAGAATTGCATCGAGATTGGTCAAAGGCCGGAAACCCGTCAATCCAAAGAGCTTGTCGGTTCCCGGAACCCGGCGTTGCATGTCTTCAAAGTCCTTTGGAAACACCACATCGTAGGGGATCAGACGGATTTCCGAGTGACTTCCGGTTTTCTCCTTGATGCGTCGGGCCAATTCCAGAATCGAGACCTCCTCGGCCCCGCCGATGTTGATCACCTCTCCCTCCGCGCCTCCGGCATCCATCAGACGCACAACCGATTCCACGGCATCCTTCACGTGGGTGAAAGTCCGGGTTTGGCGCCCATCTCCATACACCGTCAAAGGTTCATTACGCATGGCCTGCCCCACCAGCCGCGGAATCACCATTCCATACCGGCCTGTCTGCTTCGGCCCAACGGTGTTGAAAAAGCGGGCAATCACCACTGGAAGGTCCATCGATCGGTGGTATCCCAAGGCCATAAACTCATCCATCAACTTCGATGCCGCATAGCTCCAACGGGCTTTCGTAGAGGGCCCGTAGGCACAACCGTCGGTCTCCACAAGCGGTGCATGGGATTGATTACCATACACTTCCGAAGTGGATGCGATCAAGACCTTCTTTTGAAACCGGTGGCACAACCCAAGAACAACTTCCGTTCCCTGAATATTCGTTTTCAGAGAGGAAAGCGGATTATCAAGGATATATTGCACACCCACTGCCGCAGCCAAATGAACCACCCGGTCGCATATCCCGACCAGATCCAGCAGTTTCTCACCATTGAAAATCGAGTCGTGATGAAAAAACAGCTTCCCTTCATACCGGGGATCTTCCATCAAGGGTTTCAGGTTATCGATACAACCCGTCGAAAGGTCATCGATGACGTAGACCTTGTGTCCAAGCTCCAAATATCTTTCAGCGAGATGAGATCCGATAAAACCGGCCCCGCCGGTCAGCAAAATTTTCATTTCCCGATTTCGGCAAATCTGACGTCAAAGGCAAACGCAAAAATCAGCTTTCCCGATCTCGCATTTTCGCTAAGCTTCATCCATTTTTGACACATGGACCGCATAACACTCGCCAAAGAAATCAACAAGGTATCCAGCCTCACCGGACAATTCACACTCCGTTCCGGCCAAATCAGCGACCGATACTTCGACAAATACCGCTTTGAAAGCAATCCCGCCTTGTTGCGGGCCATCGCAAACCACCTCGCGCCATTGATTCCGGACGGGACCGATGTTCTCGCCGGCTTGGAAATGGGGGGCATCCCGATTGCAACCATGCTTTCCCAGGTATCCGGACTTCCCTGCGCATTTGTCCGCAAAGAAGCCAAAGCCTATGGAACCTGCCAGCTCGCAGAAGGATGCGATATCAAGCGCAAGCGCATCCTGATCGTTGAGGACGTCATCACCTCGGGCGGTCAGGTGATCCTCTCGGCGGCGGATCTCCGTGCACTCGATGCCCATATCGAGGATGTGATCTGCGTAATCGACCGCGAGCAGGGAGGCGGATCCAAACTGAAAGCCGCCGGGCTGAACATGCATGCCCTCTTCACCCGGAGCGAACTCGAGGCCTCAGTTGGGGGGCTCTCGATTTAGATAACGGAGGAATCACAGGTTCCGGATCTTCACACACAAGCCAAAATCCTTTGCAAGCCGCTCCGCCAGTCTAATGTATTCGGGCGAGGTGGCTTCGTATCCCGACCAGTCGCCAACCGAAACCGAGGCCGGTCGAAACGCCTGCAGATAGTAGCGGCTGGTGTTCGGAACCAACTCAAACAGCCGCAGCAAACGCGAAGGCAAATGATACCCCTCGATGAGGGTGGTCCGGAACTCATGATCCACCCCACTCGAAGCCAGGATGGATATGCTTTCGCGGACCCGCCCAAAGGCTCCCTTTTTGCCCACAAGCTTATCGTATCCGGCCGCATCGGTCTTAATGTCCATCGCCACGTAGTCGGGCCGTGCCTTTTCGAAAAGGGACATCATACGGTCCGGATAGTACCCGTTGGTGTCGATTTTCACCTTGAGTCCCATGGCATGGATGCGCTCCACCCAGATCGCCACATCCCGTTGCGTCAGGATTTCGCCTCCGCTCAGAACCACCGCATCCACTGATTCTTTCTGGTTCACCAGCTCGCGGAACACCACATCCTCCGGAATCGGTATCTCCATGCATTCGGGAAGCACCAGTTCCGGGTTGTGACAAAACGGACACCGCCATGGACAGCCCTGACAAAACACCACCGACGCGATGTGTCCCGGATAGTCAATCAACGTGGTTTTCACCAATGCGCCCGCTTTCATACCAGTCTCATTCCCACCATCGTCTCGCAGATAAGGTCGAAGTATCTCACGGAGCGGATCGCAGCGACCCGCAGTTGAGATTACCGCCTCGTTGAGCGTTCCATTTGGATTTTATCATTTTCTGGCCTATAGACAGGGATACCCTATCGCAAAGCAATGCCCTATTCCAGCCGAAACTCCTCCTGGCACGGCACCTTTCGTTTCGCACGGGTTCCGATCATTGAGACTTTGCGCATGCCGAATTCCTGCTGTTTCCCATCGTTCCACTGGCTGACCGGCCGCAAGTATCCCACCACCCGCGAGTATACCTCACACGGCTCACCCGAATAAGGACAATGCGTGTGCTCTCCCGGAAGATACCCATGGGTTGGACTGATCGAAAACGTGGGCGTAATCGAGAAATACGGCAGATGATACTGGTGGGCAATTTTGCGAACCAGATCCCTCACCGTTGCAAAATCACTGAGGCGCTCACCGATGAAAAGGTGAATCACGGTCCCTCCGGTGTATTTCACCTGAAGATCATCCTGCAAATCGAGGATCTCAAATATGTCGTCCGAGAAATTCACCGGCAGATGACTCGAGTTGGTGTAGAACGGCGCCTTTTCTTCCTTGATCACATTGGCCTCATTCGCCACCACGATCTCCGGAAACTCCTTCTTGTCGAGCCGCGCAAACCGGAAACTCGTGCTCTCGGCAGGGGTTGCCTCGAGGTTCCAGACTCCATCGGTTTGTTTCTGGTATTCAACCAGCCGGGCCCGCATCCCCTCCAGCACCCGACATGCGAAACGATGCCCCTCGCCGTCTCCGATGGTAACCCCCAGGAGATTCAGGCACGCCTCATTCATACCGACCAGTCCGATCGTCGAAAAGTGGTTTTTCCAATACTGATCGAAGCGTTGCTTCACCCCCATGAGATAATGCCGGGTGTAGGGATACAGGTTCTGATCCGTCAGTTTCTCGAGCAGCTTTCGCTTGATCTCGAGGCTGTCCCGGGCCAGATCCATCGCACGATACACCTGCTCCATAAAGGTCCCTTCGTCCTTCGCGAGATAGGCCATTCGCGGCAGATTGAGGGTCACCACCCCAATACTCCCGGTCAAGGGATGGGATCCGAACAGGCCGCCACCGCGATAGGCAAGCTGGTCATTTTGAATCCTCAGCCGGCAACACATCGACCGCGCATCCTCCGGATTCATGTCCGAATTCACAAAGTTCGAGAAATACGGTATCCCATACTTCGCCGTCATCTCCCACAAGCCATCCAGATTCGGGTTTTCCCAGTCAAATTCCTTGGTGATGTTGATAGTCGGAATCGGAAACGGGAACAACCGGCCCTCCGCATCCCCCTCGACCATCACTTCAAAAAACGCGCGATTGAGCGTATCCATTTCCACCTGAAAATCCCCATACTTTTCCGCGGAGGGTTTCCCTCCGCATATGACCGGTTGATCCCGATAGTGGGAGGGACATTTCAAATCGAGGGTGATGTTCGTAAATGGGCTCTGAAACCCCACCCGGGTAGGAACATTCAAGTTGTGCAGGAACTCCTGCATCGCCTGCTTCACCGCCCGGTAATCCAACCCGTCATACCGGATGAACGGGGCCAGCAAGGTGTCGAAACTCGAAAACGCCTGCGCGCCCGCGCTCTCACCCTGCAACGTGTATAGGAAGTTCACACACTGCCCCAATGCAGCCCGGAAATGCCGTGCCGGGGCACTCGATACCTTTCCGGGAACACCTCGGAAGCCTTGAACCAGAAGATCATAAAGATCCCAACCCACACAATACGAAGAAATACTGCCCAAATCGTGGATGTGAATCACGCCACTCTGGTGTGCCGTTCGGATTTCTGCCGGATACACCTTGTTCAACCAATAGGACTTCGAGATCTCGCCCGCGACGTAGTTGTTCAAGCCCTGAAGCGAATACGCCATGTTGGAATTTTCCCTCACCCGCCAATCGAGCTTTCCGAGATACTGATCCACTTTGTCCACTTCACCCCGCAGCGCGAACTCTCTCAATTGAGACCGTTGGTCGCGATAAATGATGTAGGCCTTGGCCGTCCGCCGATACGGCGATGCCAACAATGCATCCTCCACAATGTCCTGCACTTCCTCCACACCCGGCACCTTGCCGGCAAATGCTTCCCGGATCCGACCATGCGCCATAAACGCAATGTCCTCGGCTTCCGCACGCTCGAACTCACCCGTCGCGCGCCCGGCATTCGCAATCGCATTCACGATCTTGCGCAGATCAAACGGCACCATCGATCCATCGCGCTTGCGGATCGTGGAAACGGGAGACGAAAACAGATCATTCATTGGGCTATCGGGAGGATTGTTAAACTTGAGGCCAACCCGGCTGGCATACACTGGGGTGGTGATGCAATCAACCGGAGATGATTCCAACGGGATTCACAGATGGGATATCCTCATCCAAGAACTCCCATCCTCCAAAGTCCAACTGTTTTCAGCTCCAAGCCCCCGGTTATTAATGACAATCAAGTGTCAAATATATCCTGCTAATAGATGCCGATCCCGCCCCTCACCATGATCCGGATTTGCGCGAAAAGAGGATCGATCGGGTATCCTCACGGCCCTTTCCGAAACTACGGTCCACTTCCCACGCATCCGGAAGGATCGACGGGGCACGGGGCATCTCGAAAAGCACCCTTCCGTGCTCCGGATTCACCAAAGGTAACAACGCCTCCATCACCTTCGGAAACACACCGGGAAACTGCGCATACGGAGGATCCACAAAAACCAGGTCATAAAGCTTTCCGGACAAGGACTCCGCTTGGGCATTCGCCAGCCAGGCATGCACATCCCTGGCACTCACGGAATAGCGGCCGGCTGCATTCAGATCCGCGCCCACACTCTTGAGTACGCTCTCAAGGTTCGCCCGGATCGCACTCACGGCCTCTTTGCGTTGTTCCACAAATGCGCCGGATGCTGCTCCACGGCTGATCGCTTCCAGCCCGTAGGAACCAGTCCCGGCAAACAGATCCAGAAAGGAACAACCTGGAACCAAGGATCCAAGCGAAGAAAAAACCGCCTCCCGCATCCGATCCGTGGCCGGACGCACCCAATCGCCGTTGGGACAACGCAGCGTGATACTCCTCGCTTTTCCTCCACTGATACGCATTCCCCCACTATCAACGATTCCGTGGCATGAATCAATCCTGCAGGAAAACGAAGAAGCCCGACGTTAACCCCTTACCGCCGGGCTTCAGGGAATAACCCTGTTTTCGAGACGAATCTCACGCTTTTCGCATTGAGATGACACGATCCCGAAGACAGCTCATGCTGTGCCAAACCTTCTCGAAGGCTGGAATACAGCCACTCGAAAACAATGGATCAACAAATGCCGTTTCACTGATACAATTCACCACCGGTTTCACGAAAGGCATCCGAACGCTCCTGCATCCCCACTTTGAGGGCTTCCTCTTCAGCGATTCCACGCTCTTTCGCAAACCTCCGCACGTCCTCGGTGATCTTCATGGAGCAAAAACTGGGCCCACACATGGAGCAGAAATGGGCCACCTTCGCACCTTCCTGCGGCAACGTGGCGTCGTGGAACGATCGGGCCCGATCGGGATCGAGTGACAGGTTGAACTGATCCTCCCATCGAAACTCGAAACGGGCCTTTGAAAGCGCATTATCCCTCCACTGGGCGGCGGGATGACCCTTAGCCAGATCCGCCGCGTGAGCCGCGATCTTGTAGGTCACCACCCCATTGCGCACATCCTCCTTGTCCGGCAATCCCAGATGCTCCTTCGGAGTCACGTAGCATAACATGGCGGTTCCATACCATCCGATCATCGCCGCCCCGATCGCAGAAGTGATGTGGTCATATCCGGGCGCGATGTCCGTGGTCAGGGGTCCCAGCGTGTAGAACGGGGCTTCATGGCACCACTCAAGCTGCTTGAGCATATTGTCCTGGATCATGTGCATCGG
>JAQVLM010000529.1 GCA_028704125.1 Opitutales bacterium | reverse complement strand
CTGTATTGGAAGCGGATCGGGATCACGATATCTTCCGGGAAGCCCCATTTCTCCAGCAAGGCAGCTCCAACCTGGGCGTGGTCAAAACCAAGAACTTCCATCTCTGCCCGATACAGGCTCTTGCCTTCCTGTTCGAGTTTGTCGAATACCGCATCATACCGGTCCCCAAACACCTGGTGAATCGCCAGTTTTCCGATGTCGTGAAGCAAACCTACCGTGTAAGCGGTCGACGGCTCGCAAAAACCCAAATCCCGGGATAGCGTCTCCATCACCAAACCGGTCGCCACCGAATTGAACCAGCGCTCCTCGCTTTCCATCTTGTAGGTCGGAACCGCTCCGCCGACAAACGAGCGCGCACAGATCAGACATGCCATCCGGTAAATTTCACGGAACCCCAGCCGATTCACGGCTTCATCCAAATCGGAAACCGCGTCGAATCCGCCATAGTACGCACTATTGCTCTGCCGAATGATCCGGGCAGTCAAAGCCGGATCCAAATCAATGAGAGAGACCACATCCTCCGACGACGCATTTTCATCTCCCAACACCTTCAGCAACCGGGGAAGAACCCTGGGGGCAGGTGGCAAATCCTTCAATCCATTAATGAGTTCTTCTATGCTCATATCAACTCCACCTCCACCAAATCATCCGGCATTTTCACTGACAGCACCCCTTTTCCCATGTTCAGGTGCAAAGTGCGGTTGCTCAGCCCTCCGAGATACTCAGCACAAATCGGGAGCCCCTGGTTCTCGAACTCCTTTTTCACCGCTTCCACATTCCGTTCGCCGATCCGGAATGCGCCCTGATCCGCAATCACATTCGCCCCTCCGGCCAATACAAATTTCACCTTATCAAGCCCTACACCCAGGCTTTCCAGCGCTCGAAGAAACCCATCCACTCCCGTGTCAGCAAATACGTAGGGTTGTTTCTTGGCTTTATCAGGGGCCACTGCAGCACGGGGCAGCATGATATGGAGCATTCCTCCGGCTTTTGTCTCGGGATCATATCCGACCACCCCCACACAGGACCCGAGCGCATAAGTGCTCAACGTCACATATGGATTGTTGGCTACAGCCATGTCGCCGACACCCACAATCACCCGCTGGGGAAAAATCGTCCGGGAGCTTTGATTTCCAAAAACCGCCATTACGCAGCAAAGCATAGGCAGGATAGAGCGGTGCACTCAACGAAAATCTCCGCAATTTGTGAACTAGATGCGCCTGAAAACGCGTCGCTCCCCGAACATGGTCTCCTGACAATCACACCCTCCGATGCGCTGAGCCAAGACCTTAAGGTTTCTCACATTCAAGTCCATCGAATCCGGCACCAACATCGAAAGCATCAATCTCCCGCCCTCCTCCATTTCGTAACGGTAAACATCCACCTTGAACATACCGTCTGCGGTCGACTCCCTCAGGATTGCAATCAAATCCCAATCCTTCACCCTGAAACGGAATCCCGGTTGAATACGCCCGTCCATTTGGAACAGGCACTGGTTTGCTCCGGCGGGAATCCACGCCACAAAACCATCGCCTGCTTCATTGCTCCACTTCCCCGAAAGCCGCCCATCCCATGGATAGTCGGGCGAAACCCATGAATCCACCGATACCTCTTCAGCTATCGTCACCGGTTCCTCGGCAGAATAGGACTCCATCGACAGCACGGCAAAACCTGCCGCCACTGCCAAACGCAACCCCTTCATCCATGCCATCCGTCTCATATCGCGATCCGCTCAAGTTTCCAAATCCTACGCATGCGAGCCTTCAAAGCAAGGAGCATGCCGCAGTTTTTCAAATAATTGTGAGACTACACCTTCTCCTTACGGCTCAAGCTCCAACACACGCGCCTGACGCGGAACGGCACAACAGCACCGCCCCAACCTGCAGAATCAAAGCACGCTCATGACCACCTCTGCGTCGGGCTTCCGCACGGGTGCATCCTCCGCTATCATTTTGCCGTCAATCGAAGCGTCTTCGCATTCCAAGCGCTCGATAATCCGCTCAAAACGCTGCTTGGCCTGACGCTGAATCAAATCGAAACCACCCATAAACCCGGGCGGAAGCGAATGCAGAAACTGAAAGGAATAGACCGACACAATCAAGCGCTCCCCATCGTCCGAAAGATGATTTGATACAGTCAACGCGCATTCTGCGGTCTTCATACCCAATACTCTCGAGAAACAATCCAGCTTCAGGACCGAGCTTTCAACCCGGACCCCGATCTCCTCATCAATCTTGCCCAACACCCGATCCAGAACAGCCGCATCCGGATTCAGCCAATCCCCCGACTCCGTCCGCACATCCATGCAGGTCAGATCGAAGGAAGGTCTCCACAAACTGCCGGCCTTCAGCCGTAAGCCTTCGCCCGCTTTGGCTTCAAGACGCTCCCCATCGGTCAAAAACTGCCGCATCCACACATCATTGTCGGAAACGCTTGCATCCCATTTCCTGCGATCCCGGCAAACCTCAAAAACAAAGCGATTGACACCGAAAAAACGACTCCGTTCAACCGCATCATCCATACGGGTGAGAATCTCCGGATCAAACGGCATCAGCGCCTTGACCTCTTCCGGAATGCCACCCTCCATACGCCAACAGCCGCTGAAATACAA
>JAQVLM010000062.1 GCA_028704125.1 Opitutales bacterium | reverse complement strand
GCGCTGAGCGGATTCTTCAAGTCATGGGCTGCGATCCCCAAAAACTCGCTCTTGACCTCGTTCAAACGCTTCAGTTCAAGGTTGCTCTGATACAGAAGATGGTTCGCGGATCGCAGTTCCTGCGTTCTCGTTTCGACGGTTGCTTCAAGGCTCAGGTTATACTCGCGCAGTTCATTGTGGAGAATCTGGTTCTCAAGCACAAAAACGGTAGCGTCGATCAGAACCGATAGGATCCGCAGCATGGCACTGCGCGTTCCGGTGTGATCGGTTCTGAGGAATCCGATGAACATCCCGATCGAATGGGTTCGGGTGGACATACCATGGAGGATGGCCTGCTTCCCGGGGAGGTCGGGATGATTGTCGACCAGAATGGGCCGGTTCTGTTGCAGCGCCCATGAGAACCGACCTTCTCGTATCTGTTCGGTGAGGAACTGATCGACCGCATCAAGGTGATCCGGGTTGGAACAGAGCTGGAGCTCAAAGAAGTGATTGGCATCCACCACTGCAAAGGCGGTTTCATGAAACAGTTGGATCGCATGAATGTAGTTCTGGAGGAGGGTGAGGGCCTCATGTTGCGTCCTGCAGTCCTGGATTTCCTTCTGGAAGCGTTCGATGGATTCGAAGATGACGATCAAGTCTTCGCTTCCATCGGTCAGATTATGGATGCGATGAATCCGCTGCTCCAGAAAGCGGGCATTGATCGGCTGTGAATTCATGATGCATTGCGTAGGAACAATCCCACGGTGTCTTCAAACTGGCTCGAGGTCTCTTTGATCGTGTTTCTGAGCGCGGACATCGGAAGATCCAGACGATCCCAAGTGTCGGCACTGATTGGGGGGACAAAGGTCTCTCCACTGTTTCCGAAATCCAGACCATGCACGATGAAATCGGCAACAGAAATCACGGCCGAATGGGTATAGTAGACTTCGGCCAATGCGGGTCGGTGATGGTATTTTACGGCATGAATCAGGGAGTTTGGAAAATCCCATTTTTTGAGGAGTTCACCGGCAACCTCGCCATGGTCGAAGCCGTAGGACTGTTTCTCGTATTCATACAAGGGAATATCCGGATTCCGACTGTAGCAATCGAGTACCCGGGCGGCTTCCTCGGGCATCCGCAGGTAGAAGACAAGACGGCCAATGTCGTGGATGAGCCCCGCCACGAAATAAAGCTCGGGATCAGGAGCTTTTCGTTGGACGGCGAGCACTTTGGCGGCGATACCCGTTGCGATGCTGTGTTTCCAGAAAGATCGCATGTTCACGGCCTCTGATGGAATGTTGTGGAAATACTCCATGACCGAGCTTCCGGTTAGAAGCTGTTTCATTTGTTCGATGCCAATAAGGGCCAATGCTTCAGCGACGGTTTCCACCCCTTTCGGGAACCCGTAGAAGCTGCTGTTGGCGAGTCGTAGCAAGCGTGCGGTGAGGTCAGTGTCCTTCTTGACGATTTCGCCAAGATCGGCCATCGAAGCCTCTCCCGAATCGAGTGCGCGCTCAAGTTCTTCGACAACTGCCGGCAAAGAGCTGAGGGCGGGCAGGTCGCGTATGAGGTGTTCGGCTGATTTGGCACACATAAAGCAATCGGGCGGGTGGTTATGAGGGCTTGATGCTGTCCTTGCGGGCCATGAGTTCGGCCACGCACCGGATGGTTTCCGAAACCAGCGGTTGGCTGCCGTCACAGCGGCGGAAACGGGGTCGTATGGCTTGTTCCATCCTCATGACGAGTTGCTGATAGCGTCGGGCTTCTTCAGGATCCTCACCCTCCGGGCTGGAAACGCTGGCTTCAGGGATTCCCCACGCCATCATCATGGTGATGTGTTTCTCTTTCAGCACATGTCCGCTTCCGAATAGCACTTGTCCCTGAGCGTTTTTGACCGGTGCGTCCAGTGTCATTCCTTCTTTGAGCATGTCAGTGGATACGATGGGCATAAAGGGATGGGTTAGTTTCTCAAGTAGGTCATTGCTTGTAAGTCATCGGCAAAACCCGCTGCGTCCTTAGTTCTTTTGAGTGGAATTGGGACATGGGTTACTTGAAATTAAAATATTCCAACGATAAACAATGCGAAATGTTGACAAAAATAGTATTGATTAAAGCAATTAGGTATGTAATTGCTCATTCCATGATCCAACAAATCACTCTAATGGGTGGCTTTGGAAGATCTGGAAAGCCCGAAAACGTAAACCGCATCGATCTGAAAATGGGGGATGTGGTGAGCATAGTTGGGCCGACTGGATCTGGAAAGACCACCCTCATTAATGATATTGAGCTGTTTGCCGACGCGAACACGCCTACAGGAAGACGGGTATTTTTCGACGGAGCTCCTGCTTCGAAGGAAATCAGAAACGACCCAGCCCGACATCCTATCGCTCTGATAACGCAGAATACCTCATTTTTGTCGGACCTTCCGGTTGGGGTGTTCCTCGAGACCCATGCCCGGATCCGGAGTGTGGACGAATCGATAAGCCGGAACATTGTAGAGCGGACGCTGGAGTTTGCGAATCAACTGACGGGAGAACCCATAGGGCCAGAAGTCAGGATGACCGAGCTCTCGGGGGGCCAAACAAGGGCTCTATTGATTGCGGACGCAACAATAGTCTGTGACACACCGATCGTGTTGTTGGATGAAGTTGAAAATGCGGGTATTAACCGTACCCGGGCGCTCGAATTGCTCCGAAGGGAGAGGAAGATCTTCATTTTTGTAACGCATGACCCTCGAATCGCATTGCTCAGTGACTACAGAATTGTGATGCGAGGGGGCAGCATTATGGACGTGCTCGAGACGGACGCTGAAGAGAAGCAGCTCTCGATGGTAGTAACCCGAATCGACGAATGTCTATCCGGACTTCGCGAGACTATTCGCATGGGGAGGCGTGTTACGGCCGGAGCGATGGGAGGTTTGCCATGAAAGTGGTGGTTTGTGCAGGCCCGGCAACAACCGGAAAAACGGCGGTTCTTCGGCACATCATTAAGCGACTGAAAGCTCAGGACATCTCCTGCGCTTTCCTCAAAATTGATGTTCAATATGCGGAAGAAGACCAGCAGATAGCCGAAGAGTATGGGATCCCAACCAGAAAGATATATTCGGGCGAGCTCTGTCCCGATCATTGCAACGTCATGGTGTTGGGAGATGCCATCAAGTGGGCCAGTCAGGCGGAAGCAGATGTTCTGCTCGTTGAGACGGCCGGGCTGTGTCTCCGGTGCTCTCCTTACGTTGACGGTGGACTGGGAATTGTGGTTTTGGAAGCCACGAGCGGTATGAATCTGCCACTGAAGGTCGGTCCGATGCTATCGCTTGCTGATGTTGCGGTGGTAACCAAAATCGACAGGGTGTCCCAAGCGGAGCGCGAAGTTTTTCGCGCCCGTATTCAGGAAGTTGCTCCAGAAGTGAGAATCCGCGAGGTCAATGCCCTGTACGGTATTGGTATCGATCCCCTTGTCGAGATGGTAAACGGGCAATCCGAAGTAAACGGATCGCTGATGCTAAGAGGCAATCCCCCGGTGGGTACTTGCACCGTGTGCGTGGGCAAAAAAGAAATTGGGTGGGAACAGCACTTCGGGGTGGTTCGTGCCCTTGATAACCAGACTTTCTACAGAGGCGAATGATCTCCGGAGGGAGGCAACACTACTACCTACATTAACAACGAACATTAGTATATTCATGAAACCCAAACAAGAATTCAACGAAATCGATTTGCCCGGTCTCAACTGTGGGCAATGTGGTATGAGAACCTGTGCTGAGCTCGCTGCTCGTATAAGGGAACAACCATCCCTTGTCGAACGATGTGTCCACCTCGGAAACACATCCTCTTCGTTTGCTTCAAAAAGCAAGATTCCCCGACTCGCATCCGATAGCTGCGTATGCAGCGGCGGCTGTGGAACCGTATCCCCATCCGAGCGGCAAAGCATTTCTGTTGCACCAACCTGGCGCGATTCTCTCGGTCGGGATTTTGATTTTTATCTTGAGCATTTTCCCGAAGATCCAGGTCCGCGTGAGATTATTTTGCCCCACAATCCCATGATCACACGGGAGCTCGATGTGAAGCCTGGAGACATTATGCTGGGACGCCCGTTGGGCATGTCCTGTGGGTGTCCCATTACGCACTGCGGGGTTGCGATGGATGTCGATCAGCGCACCGGCGTGATGTCATGGTGTGTTACTGGACCCTTGAAGACAAGAGAAGGGAAATTCAAGGATCTCGGATACTACATCGCAGAAGGATACGAGGGAATGGTCAACTTATCCAGAGTCGAACCGAAGGTGGGCATGCGATACTATTTTCAACCAAGGATGTGCATGCTTCAATGGCGTCACAGCGGTTTGGTCAACTACATCAATCGGACTCCCGAAGGAATTCAAATCCGGTTGGAAGGTCTGTGGATCGGATGATCATGGGTCGACGATGACGGTGCATGGAGCTGTGTTTCTATGCACCGTCGCATAGTGAGGAAATCGAGCGTTGAATCGGGATATCCTCCCTTTCGGATTGTCATTCTGAGCTGTTCATCCTAGACGGAGTGAAATGCGTTTTCCTCTCAAGCCACCGGACCAATACGTCGAATCGGATGTGATCCTGGAGCGTTTCATATCTTACGTTCAGAGTGAGGAATTTGAGATGTATCCGGCTCAGGAGGAGGCCATTCTGGAGCTCTACGGAGGGCAGAATGTCATCCTGAACACTCCGACCGGATCCGGTAAGTCGTTGGTCGCGGCAGCGCTGCACTATTTGGCGCTCTGCCAAGGGCGCCGATCCGTCTATACCTGCCCGATCAAGGCGCTGGTAAACGAAAAGTTCCTGGCCTTGTGCCGCCTGTTCGGCCCAGAAAACGTCGGGATGATGACGGGTGACGCCAGTGTAAACCGGGATGCGCTGGTGTTGTGCTGCACGGCAGAGATTCTCGCGAATATTGCCTTGCGGGACGGTCCGTTTGCGCGGGTGGATGACGTGATCATGGACGAGTTCCATTACTATTCCGACGAGGATCGGGGCGTGGCATGGCAGGCCCCGTTGCTCACTCTTCCCCACGCCCGCTTCCTCCTGATGTCGGCGACCCTGGGCGATACCCGGTTTTTTGAAAAGGATTTGGAGCGGGCAACCGATCGGAAAACCTTGACGGTGTCCAGCACGGACCGACCGGTTCCCCTCGAGTTTTCATACGAGGAACGTCCGTTGACCGAGGCAATCGATCTCTTGCAGTCCAGTGGCAAACTCCCGGTATATCTGGTGCATTTCACGCAAAGATCGGCTGCTCAAACCGCCCAGAACCTTCAGAGCGTGACGGTGTGCTCGAAGGAGGAAAAGGCGATGATCGCAGAAGAGTTGGAAACGGTTCCCTTCAACAGTCCGTTTGGCAAAGATATCAAGCGGTTTATTCGCAATGGCGTGGGCCTTCACCATGCCGGATTGCTTCCCCGTTACCGTTTGTTGGTGGAGAAGCTGGCTCAGCGGGGCTTGCTCAAAGTGATCTGCGGGACGGATACTCTGGGTGTCGGGGTGAATGTACCCATCCGGACGGTTTTGTTCACCCAGTTGTGCAAGTATGATGGCAAGAAGACGCGCATTCTGAGTGCGCGGGATTTTCATCAGATCAGTGGGCGGGCCGGTCGGCGGGGGTTTGACTCAATCGGGTATGTCGTTGCCATGGCCCCCGAGCATGTGATCGAAAACCGGCGGCTCGAGATCAAAGCGGGAGATGATCCTGCCAAGAAACGGAAGATGGTTCGCAAAAAACCTCCCGAAAAAGGATATGTGCATTGGGATGGACAGACCTTTGATCGCCTTATCCAGTCAAAGCCGGAGGCTCTTGAGTCGCGTTTCAAGGTAACGCACGGCATGCTGTTGAATGTGCTCAGCCGTAAGGGCGACGGATGCCGCGCGATGCGGACCCTGATCGCTGAGTGCCATCATCCGGAGGCGGCGAAGGCGGGTTTGAGACGGCAAGCCTTTCAGTTGTTTCGGTCACTCCTTGAACGGCAAATTGTCGAGTTTTTGCCCCATCCGGAAGAGGGACGGAAACTCAGGGTCAATGTGGAACTTCAGGATGACTTCTCTTTAAATCAAACGCTGTCGCTGTATTTTGTGGACACGCTCGCCTTGTTGGACCCGGACGCTTCGGACTACCCCTTTAAGGTGATTTCGCTGGCGGAGTCCATCGTTGAGGATCCGGATGCGATTTTACGCCGACAGTTGATGCGGGTGAAAGAGGAGAAAATCGCTGAGTGGAAAGCAGCCGGAATCGAGTACGAAGAACGAATGGAACGGCTTGAGACCCTTGAGTATCCGAAGCCGGAGCGGGATTTCATCTATGACACTTTCAATGCGTTTGCCCGTGAGCATCCGTGGGTGGGCAAGGAGAATATTCACCCGAAATCGATCGTTCGGGAGATGTACGAAGGCTATTGCAGTTTTGGTGACTATATTAAAACCTACGGAATTGAGCAGGTTGAAGGTCTTTTGTTGCGCCACCTCTCGCAGGTGTATCATGTGCTTGAGAGCACCCTGCCGCCGGTCTTCCGGACGGAGCCGGTGGATGAGGTTTTGGTGTACCTTGAGGGGTTGCTGCGGACGGTTGACTCGAGCTTGTTGGACGAATGGGAGCGGATGAGGAATCCCGACTTGCCCGCGGGATGGAGGACTGAGTCCACCTCTATCGTGGCTCAGGAAAAGGCCGTGGACATCACGGCGAACCGGGATGCTTTCACCAAATTGATCCGGAGTGAGGTTTTCCGATTGGTGCGAATGCTTGCGAACCGTCAGTGTACCGAGATCCGGGATACCTACGATTTATCATTGCTGTTTCCGGATGCGCCCGCCGAAGGGGTTGGAGCAAGGGACTATGTTCTGACCAAACGAATGGAGGACTACCATTCATCCCATTCGTGGATACGTCTGGATCCAGAGGCCCGGGCGACCAAGCATACGCGGATCGACCGTGATGATCCCAACCGATGGGTGGTGCGTCAGACGTTGGTGGATGCGGAAGAACTGAATGATTGGGAGATAGTTTTTCAAATCGACCTTGCCGGGAGTCGCGACGTGAGTCATGTGGTGATGATTCCATTTGCCCTCGGGCCAATCGGAAATGAGCAGTGAAGGAAAAACCACGCGATCGGTGATCGATGACGGGATCCGGGAATACGCTTCCCGCATTCGAGACCGAAAGCTCGGAGCGCTTCGGGTGAAAACCACCGGATTTCGGTCTGAATCACCACTTTTTCAATGGAGGATTTGGGCGCAGGTGTCCGGAGTTTCGCTTCCTGTTTGGCGTTGAGTTGATTTCCGGTGCATGCGCTCAGTATTGGCGTGAGATTTGCAGACGTGAATTTGTGGAGGATCGACTTGACAGAAACGGGGAAGTGATAATTTGTTTGCTGACTATTAGGAAGCCGATAGTTCGCTTCCAAATTAAATATGATCCACTGCATTATCTAGCCATGCCAAACATGCTTCTCAGAGATCTCCCGCCACGCAGCCATTTGGAAATGGCATGCTCCATATACCCGGAGCTGGATCCGAGTGCGACGGAGGCTGTGCTGTTGCTATTGAGGGCGGGGGATGATCTCACGGCAAAGTTTCAGGAATACATGCACCATTTCGGGGTATCGTCCGGTGGATTCTCTTTGATGATGCTGCTGGTGAACAAGGGTACGGGTGAGTTCCTTCAATGCTCGCCCGCCGAGTTGGCCGATAGATCGGGGGTTTCCCGGGCTACCGTTACGGGGGTTTTGGACACGCTTGAGCGGGCTGGATTGGTCATGCGGGAGCCGGACTTGAATGATCGGCGGATGGTGATGGTCCGTCTCACTCCAAAGGGCCAGGATGTTATCATGAGAATGCTGCCAGTGCATTTTAAGTATATGGCCGATTTTATGCGTGATTTCTCAGAGGAAGAACGGTCGATGTTGTCGCAGCTGTGCAGGAAGATTATTGTAATGGCCAAGCGTCCCGAGCGAACCGGGGCGCATGTTGCTGGATGGCAGTCGGTGTCTTTTGGAGCGGAAAAAGCGGGTCAAACCGGAAAAGAGTGAAGGGCACCGGGGTATCAGGTCAGGGGATGTTGGGTGAACGAAATCGTTAAGCGAAAGTGATTATGTTAAAGAAAGCATTTCTGTTTTTTGTATTGATCGTTGTGATTGTCGGAGGGTTGGCCGCAGCCTATGCGAGTCAGATCCGGATGTTGATTGCGGCTGGGGAAAGCATGGTGCCTCCCCCTGAATCGGTTTCAACAGTAGAAGCCGTGCAGCAGAAGTGGAGGCGCAGTGTTTCTGCTGTTGGATCAGTGGTTGCGGTTCAAGGGGTGATGGTGAGTCCTGAAATCCCTGGAAAAGTGGTATCCTTTTCCTTTGAGTCCGGTGAGTGTGTCGAAGCTGGACAGGTTTTGGTCGAGCTGGACGCATCGACTGAAAGAGCCCAACTGAAGTCAGCGGAATCCTCTTTCCGTTTGGCCCAGATCAGTCTGGACCGGTCCCGGGAGTTGCTCGCACGGGATGCGGTTGCCAAGTCCGACTTCGATGCGGCTGAGGCACAGGCTCAACAGGCCGAGGCCCAGGTGGAGAACCTGCGGGCTGTATTGGCCAAAAAGACCATTCGGGCGCCTTTTTCCGGACGTTTGGGTATCCGGCAAGTGAATCTCGGACAGTATGTCGGGAGCGGAGCTCCGATCGTATCGATCCAAAGTATTGATCCGGTTTTTGTGGATTTCTATGTTCCCCAGCAACGTTTGGCTTCTGTCAAAGAAGGTTATGAGGTCGAAGTGAATTCCGACCTTCAGACGGAGGTGCTCCGGGGCGTTGTCTCAGCTGTTGCCGCGGAGATTGATGAGTCAACCCGTAATGTGCGGGTGCGGGCGTCTCTGCCGAGTCCTGACGGGATATTGCGCCCCGGAATGTTTGTGCGTGTGCGGGTTTATGAACCGGTTGAGGCTGAGGTGACGGCGATTCCGGTCACCTCGGTGGTGTATGCCCCTTATGGGAATTCGGTGTTTGTGGTGGAGGAAAACGAGGCAGGGGCGACGATTGCGCGGCAGCGTTTTGTCCGTCTTGGAGAAGTCCGTGGCGACTATGTTCAGGTATTGCAAGGTGTGAACTCCGGCGAGCAGGTTGTGAGTAACGGGGCGTTCAAACTTCGCAACAATGCAAAAGTGAAAGTGGACAATTCGAGCAATCCTGAGATTCAGCTCAATCCGAAACCTTCTGAAGCCTGATGCATAGCGGAAAATCCAATCGGGCTATTGACATGAAAACCCATTCGAAAGCTTTTACGGACGTCTTTATACGGCGTCCGGTTTTGGCAATTGTTGTCAACCTGGTGATCATCATCGCCGGAGTGCAGGCCTACAATTCGCTGACTGTCCGACAGTATCCCCGCAATGAGAATGCGGTGATTTCGGTGAGTACGGTTTACGTTGGCGCGAATGCCGACTTGGTGAGGGGCTTTATCACCACTCCGTTGGAAAGGGCCGTGGCATCGGCTGATGGGATTGACTACATCGAGTCCACGAGTTCGCAGAGTTTTTCGACCATTCGGGCCCGTTTGAAGCTTAACCATGACGGGAACAAGGCCTTGGCGGAGATCAGTACGAAAGTGGATCAGGTCCGTGGAGATCTTCCTCCCGAATCCCAGATTCCGGTGATATCGATTGAAACGGCCGACTCAGGGTTCGCATCCGCATATTTACGCTTCAATTCCAGCATTCTGGAGTCGAATGAGATCACCGATTACCTGACCCGTGTGGTGCAGCCGCGGCTGACGGCAGTGCCCGGTGTGCAGCGGGCGGAGATTCTGGGTGGGCGGGTGTTTGCGATGAGGATTTGGCTCGACCCCGACCGTATGGCGGCTCTTGGGGTGAGTCCGGCCCAAGTGCGTCAGGCGCTTGCCGCCAACAACTATCTGGCAGCCATCGGGCAGACCCGTGGAGCACTGGTGACCGTGAATTTGTCGGTCAACACGGATTTGCGCAGCCCGGAGGAGTTCCGGCAGCTTGTGATCCGTGAGGAAGGTGGTGCGATTGTGCGGCTGGGGGATATTGCCGAGGTGGTGTTGGGTGCCGAAGACTATTCCTACGATGTGCGGTTTTCGGGGCAGAGTGCCGTGTTTATTGGGATTTATGTGATGCCGAATGCCAATACATTGGATGTGATCCGGGGCATCCGGAAGGAGATGGCCCAGATTGAGCAGGATCTGCCTGTTGGAATCGAAGGTGGAATTGCCTACGACTCCACTTTGTATATCGAAGACGCGATCAGCGAGGTTTACCATACTTTGGGTGAGACGCTCTTGATTGTGGTGGTGGTGATTTTCCTGTTTTTGGGAACCTTCCGGTCCGTTCTGGTTCCGGTTGTGGCGATCCCGGTTTCGCTGATCGGAGCTGTCTTTCTGATGCAGTTGTTCGGGTTCAGTATCAACCTGCTCACGTTATTGGCGATTGTTCTGTCGGTTGGGCTCGTGGTGGACGATGCGATTGTGGCGGTGGAGAATGTGGAGCGGCACATGCGGATGGGAAAAAAGCCATTCGAT
>JAQVLM010000528.1 GCA_028704125.1 Opitutales bacterium | reverse complement strand
CTCCCTGCCGTTCAGGCGCACCCGATAGATGCACGACGAGCTGTAGGAGTGGTCTATCCGAAACTGGGACAACAGATCCTCAAAACTATTCCGAAGCTGATCTGACGGCAATACTCAGCGTTTCGCAACCCAATCCATGAACGTTTGAACCAACCCCGCCATACCCTATCGCACCCGGCGTTGAAACAAAATCCCTGTAATTCCGGAAAACCCCGAAGACCGCTCCTTTTACCATAGTATATGACAACCGCATCCCTACCTCCATTCGCAAACACCCTCAACAGTCACCCCGGCAACATGCGCTTCCATGAAAACCCCCACTTCCAGACTATCCAACATCCAGGCAGCCATCCGTCGCGCCCATACGCCGGGCCATCGCGGCTGTATCATTCATACCGACCGCAAACACAAAGCATCCCGGCTCGCCTGCCGCAAGTCCCACAACTCATCCACCTGCCCTTAACACAAATAATCCCGGCCTGATCCGGAATTCCGCAAACTCGAACCCTTTATACCTGTTATGACCACCATCATCTTATGCCTCGCAGTTTTCTACGCCGGAATGACTTTCGCCAAAGGGAAAAAGGATCCCATCTCCAGCTTTCATGAACTGGCCGGTAAACTGTTTTCCCAGTGCTCAAATGTCGTTCGTGGCTGGTTCGTCAGCTCCGGGGAAAACACCACCACGAAACCCGAAAAGCAAAATGAAACCATCGACATCCAATAACGCCATGAATCATCCAAACTCCAACGCCGCATCCAAGCACCCTCAGCTCACCCAAGCCAACCCGGTCACGCAGCACCCCAGAGGAGCCATACCGGTTGTGGTGATCTGGGCGGTATGCATCATCGCCGTCCTGTTCACTGGCGGTCTCGTCCTCCCCTCCATCAATCCCATCATCACCAATCTCATCAAGCTCATTGCAATCCTCATCGCGGGCACAATCTTTCTCCTGATCTTTAAACGGGGCCTCACAAAGCCATTTGATTCAAACTCTCGCAGACCCTGAGTCCGACGACGATCCTGCCTATCCGTCTTTCGAAAACTCCACGCAACACTGACACCATGTTAACCCGAGTCACTCCGATTGCCCTCGTCATGATCTCCCTCTTTCTCGGGGGATGCGGAAAGCACACAATCGAAGCGAAATTCATACCCGTCGGGTTATTGATTTTCGCCATCGCGATAGTCTCGCTGTCCGCGAACTACCTCTCCTCCTGGATTCAAAAACAGGAATGGATGATCAAGCTTCGCCAGACACTGTCTCCGGCCATCGGCTGGGCGGCTTATGCTCTCTCCATTGGGGGCATCCTTTTCAGCCTCTTCAATTGGAGCTCATCCGGGCTGGCTTCCCTCTATTTTTGCGCCGGACTACTCGCCACCGCGGCTGGCATCACGCTGTTGTTATGGAACAAGTCCGAACCAGGCCAAGCCGGACGCCACTTCAAATCCTTCTGGATCTGTGTCAGTTTCTTGGGCGCCCTCATCTGGCTGATCAACTTTGGCCCGCAACTCCTCCACCTGCCCTGACCCTCTTTCGAGCCCCGGCTCAAGCATACCAAACAACCAAAGCGATTCCGCCATGACTTGATTCAAGTCGTGGCGGGATCGCCCACCACATGAAAACTCAATGTTACATACCCATGGTTACCCGCGATGACACTGGATGGATCAAAACAATAAGAATCAGTAATGAGGTCAATCGCTACCCTTTGCGGGAGTTTGAGGCCATCACCAACGTGAAGCCGCTTACAGGCGTGTATCTCAATCCGACCAACCTGACGGATGATCAAATAAAGAGGACACTGAACATAGAGAACAACAGCATCCCGCTATGGAATGCATTCTCTGAAGCCAATCCAGAATTGAAGGAGGCTTTTCCGGACCCCTCGCGTGAGGAAATGTGTCACATCATTATGGGCGTCATCAGTGAATTCCCGATCGTGGATATTCAGCACTATCTAGCCAAAAGCGCATCCGGCATCACCATACCACAGGATGTAACGCATTATACAGCGTTGGAGAGACTGATCCAGTATACCGCATCCTGGCGCTTGAGTCCGACCCAGTTAGCCCACCTCAAAGCACAATTTCGTGCAGAATTTGAAGGCACACGGTAGCGATCCAACAAAGCTTTTGTTCTCCAATACCGAAAGATACACCGACAAGATCCACAACATAGGGCAAAAAACCCTCTTCCGGAGGGGGTGGCTTCAGCCATCCTCTATTACCCATGCGCAAGCACGCCCCAGCGCCCACGCGGATGAGCGGGGACGCTCATCCCTACCCGAAACAGGCCAATCCCAAAGTAATGGGAGCATCCCTGCTCGCTCTTCTTCCATTCTTCCCACGCGTTGGAGTAGACCCTCCCCAAGGTAGGGCGAACCGTCCCGGTGAGCCGCCGCTTCTTCCCTTTCGTGCTTTCGGTGACTTTCGTGGTTCATCCCCTTCCTTCTTCGTGCTTTGTGTCCTTTTTGGTAAAGAAAAACCAAGAGCTCTATTCACCACGAAGAAACGAAGGTCCACGAAGAAAGAACTGCCATCACTCACCTCCTAGCTTCGTGCTTCGCGTCCTCTGTGGTTAAGAATCTTCTTCATACCTGCTGCCCCTGACTT
>JAQVLM010000527.1 GCA_028704125.1 Opitutales bacterium | reverse complement strand
CGTCAATCAACCGGTGCTCGTAGACCAATCCAAGCTCATCCATCCTCGCCTTGAACTCGTTTTGATACACTTCTTCAAAAATGTCCTTAAAGCGGCCATCGTATTGTTTGAGGATGGTGTTTTTGGTCGAAAGGTAGAGCGGCCACCCTTTGTCCAATGCCATGTTGAAACAGGATCGGGCAAACCCGCGGATCGAAGCGTCGGTGTTGTACATGCACAACGCGACCCCATCGCCCTCAAAACGGTAAACCTCATGTTCTTCCACCCGGCCATCGTCTCCCTCAAAACGAACCGTCAGCTTTCCCGCTCCCCTGGTCACGAAATCGGTGGCCCGATACTGATCCCCGAAGGCATGACGCCCGATGCAAATCGGTTGATTCCAATTCGTCACCAACCGTGGGACATTCCTCACGACGATGGGCTCACGGAACACCGTTCCATCGAGAATATTCCGAATCGTCCCGTTGGGAGATTTCCACATCTTCTTCAACCCGAACTCGGCGACCCGCGCTTCGTCCGGTGTGATCGTCGCGCACTTGATTCCGACCCCGCATTCCCGTATCGCGTGGGCCGCATCCACCGTCACCTGATCCGAGGTCGCATCCCGATGCTCGATACCCAGATCAAAATAGCGAATGTCCAGATCAAGGTAAGGCAGAATGAGCTTATCCTTGATGAAACGCCATATGATGCGCGTCATCTCATCCCCATCCAATTCAACAACCGGGTTTGCGACTTTGATTTTTGCCATGCCATCAATTTTGGAGGAACCGCCGGATTTGCAAGACCCATCCCCCACTCTTTTCACCGATTTTCAGTGCTTAGGATCGAACACCGGATTCCTCCTGCAAGGAAACGGTTCCCAAATACCAATCACACCGTGTCGATCACCTCACGGTAGGCCTGAAGCTGTTCGCGGATCCAAATCCCGCGATCCATTGTCGCCCGTTGATCAATCGCACGCAGCCGCATTTCTTCGAGCGCTTTCCGATCGGAGTGGAGGCGTTGCATGGCATCCAGAAGACCGTCCACTGAACGCTCCGGCAAGAGAATACCGGTCGCTCCATCCGTAACCACTTCGTTGCACCCCCTTGTATTCCGGGTGATTACCGGCACCCCCATACTGAGGGACTCCATCAGGTTGACTGGCATCCCCTCCCGTTCGCTTGGAAAAAGATTGATATCTGCGCATGCCAGATAGGCTTGCACATTGTTCACCCATCCCGTGCGAATCACACCCGGGAATTGATCGAACTCCGATTGTTCCGCCGGTGACAAACCGGTTGGATGCACCGCGTATGGTTCTCCAAGCAGCAACAATCTCGAGTCCGGATTCTCCCGATGAAAGCGCATGAAGGCCTTGGCCACCAGATCGAAACCCTTGAACCAAACTTGCCTACCCACAAATATAAAAACGGTCTGATCCGCTTTCAACCCAAGGCTGACCCGCAGGCTCGCGGTGTCCGGGGCCATCCTGAGCCGGGGATCAAAAATATCCGTCCGGCATCCGATTCCCATGGAAGCGTATACCCGCACATGATCCACACGCCGCCCGCATGAACGCATCCAATCCAAATCGCTCCGGTTCAACAAATACGCCCGATTCACTCTGCTGAAAGTCCACGCTTCCGCAGCGGATCCTAGTCGGCCGCGAAGGCCCGGCATGGAGGGTCCAAGCAGCCCGTGGTGGGTCGCCATCACTTTCGGCCAACCCTTCCTGCGGGCTAAAGACACGGCAAAAATGGCCGCACCGATGTGAACATGAATCAAATCCGGACGCCAGGTATCCACAACCCGACGCAAGGCGGCGGCGGCGTGAAAATGAGCCCGGGGATTCATCCCCTGCGGGAGCGCAACCGGAAAATACTCGCAACGCGGTTTTGAGTCGTAGCAGGATACCCCCCTGAAATGGGCGGGTGAAGCGGCCAAGCCCATTTCCACGCCGGCATCCATGCAAGCGCCGGTCAGCTCGTCCAAAAACGTGAAGTAGTTTGTAATCGAAGGTATGACCTGAAGGACTCTCATCGGAATAATGTAGTGAGCACAAGAACCTTTCAGGAACGCCGGAATCCTTTCACCGTGAGATGCGACGTCATCAGATCCTCGGGATCATAAGTACGGTATCTGTCCAGCAAAGGAGATGGCAACGCAATATCACTCCGGATAGGATGCGGGTACGTGTCCCATCCGAAGCCCTCCACATTTTCAAGAATCCGCATCCACTCGGAAGCCCGCAGACGATTGCCCCTCGCATCCGCCTGCCCGTCCTCATAATCATCCATCGCCCCCAAAAAAGCAAAAGGATCGCGGTTGAAGTCACGATGATCCTCCAAATGGATGTAATGGTACATCTTTCCGCCCGATTTGACCAAACGCCCGAGGGAATGCAAGATGGTGGCTGCCTGAGCAGACGGAACATGCTCCAATGTCGATTGGGAAACGATCAAATCGTAGCTTGGCTCCAGCTTTTCCATGGTCGTGACATCGTAAGGAGCAATGTAGTGGATGCCAAGCGCCTCAAACCAATCCTCCGAAGGGTCCATCAAGGCTCGGTCAAGACGGGATTTCCAATCCAAAACCTTCTGGCTGCCCATCACGGAAGCCGCGACCTTCATGGCTTCCGTC
>JAQVLM010000526.1 GCA_028704125.1 Opitutales bacterium | reverse complement strand
GTCCCCATCTTGTTACCCGCAAAATGAAACAGATGGGTCACTCCACTGTTTTTGTGGTGGATCGGGATCGGAAGTTTCTGGGTTACGTTAGAATTGATGACGCAATTGATCTTACAAAAAAGGTGCCTTTGAGTGAGGATGACGACGATCGAAGGAACATCCGGGCAATCATCAAGAGTGATGTTTGCACCTGCAATCCTGAGACTCCGCTAAGAGAATTGGTTGCGTGTGCGGCCAATAGTAAAATGCCAATCGTCGTGATAGAGGAATCCGGGAAAATGAAGGGAATTGTTTCTCATGCGGCTTTGCTTGCCGGAATTGCGGGAGATCCAAACACGGAAGAGGAGGCACAAGCATGATTCGCTGTGAACTACCGATAGGCCCTTGGTTTGAGGCATTTATTCAATTCCTCAAGGATACCTTTGATGGTGCATTTGATGCCATTCGGGATGCGTTGGGCTTCCTGATTCATCAGCTTGAAGCGGGATTCACGCTTTTGCCATGGTGGTTGATGATCGTCCTGATCGCTATGCTGGTATTGTGGCGGAGCGGCAAAGGCTTGGCTTTGTTTGGGGTCTTGGGGTTGCTGATGATCGAATTCACGGGATTGTGGCATGACACGATGCTGACCGTTGCGTTGGTTCTTGTTTCTACCGCGATGGCACTGATTTTGGCCATTCCCCTTGGTATATTGGCGGCAAGAAATCAGGCGGTGGAGCATGTGGTTCGCCCATTGTTGGATTTCATGCAGACAATGCCCGCCTTTGTATACCTCATTCCGGCAGTCACCTTTTTCAGCTTAGGGATTGTACCCGGAGCAATTGCGACCATTGTCTTCGCCATGCCTCCTTCTGTGCGGCTAACCCAGCTCGGCATCAAGCAAGTCCCCGGAGAAGTGGTTGAAGCCGCTCAGTCCTTTGGTGCAACGCCTAGACAACTATTGTTCAAGGTCCAACTGCCGATCGCGATGCCGACGATGCTGGCGGGCGTGAATCAAACCATCATGTTGTCCTTATCAATGGTGGTAATCGCGGCGATGATTGGTGCCCCAGGCCTTGGGAGAGTGGTGTATGGCTCGATTCAGTCAATGGCGATTGGTCGCGCTTTTGAGGGAGGTTTGGCAATTGTGGTGATTGCGATCCTTCTGGATCGTTTGACCCACTCGTTTGCGCAGAAAAGGTAGTAGCTACAACAGGAGAGGTTGACTTTATGAATACACAAACAATGAAAACCCTGAGCTCATGTTGTTTGAGCGTGTTGATTGCCCTTTTGGCAGCTTGTGCTCCCTCAGCACAGAATGTGAACAAGGTCAAAATCGCCTATCCCAACTGGGCTGAAGGCATTGCCATGACCCATTTGGTTACCCAGTTGCTTGAGGAGATGGATTATCAAGTGGAGCTGACTTTGGCAGACCCAGGCTTGATTTATGCTTCGTTGGCGGAAGGCACCCAGGACTTGTTATTGGATGCCTGGCTTCCAATTACCCATGAAAGCTACATGAAACAATACGGCGATCGTCTCGATGATTTGGGCGACACCTTTGAAGGGGCGCGGATTGGGTTGGTTGTTCCATCATACATGGATATTGGATCGATTGAAGAGCTGCCTGAATACGTCGATGCCTTTGGTGGCGAAATAATCGGAATCGGTCAGGGTGCCGGAATCATGAAGCGCACAGTGGAAGCGCTTAAAGCATATGGCCTGGACAAGTATGAACTGATCCCATCCTCGGGCCCTGCGATGACGACTGCGTTGGGAGAAGCGATTGCGAAAAATAAGGGGATTGTCGTAACAGGTTGGCAGCCCCATTGGAAATTTGCCCGCTGGGAACTCAAGTTTTTGGACGATCCGAAGGGGGTATACGGAGAAGCGGAAGTCATTAAGAAGATCGTGCGCAAAGGATTTGCATCCGATCATCCGGAAGTGGCGACATTACTCTCAAAGATGAAGCTTTCCGGAGAGCAGTTGGCCGGGTTGATGGATGTCATGCGCGATGCTGAATCGGATGAACAGAAAGCCGCAGCGGCCCGGAAATGGATTCTTGACAATAAAGCGCTGGTAGATGGCTGGAAAGCCGCAGATTGATCCGGTGAGGGATTAAGTTGGGAGGCGCGTCTTGTGTGGGGGCCCTTCCGGAAGGAAACAAGGCTGAGTCCGATTCCGTTCGGCTTCGGGAATACTCCTTTGAGTGGCTCATGCTCGAGTCGCGAATTGGGGGCTTTGAGTACTTCGTTTCAGGGATTCGGATTTGCAGCGTCAGGCTGAAGGGTTAGGATGACCCGTTGGTAGCGGGTGAGCGATGGCTCTCCGGAGTCGGTGACGGCCAGAATGATGTGTGTAGTGGCCGGCCGTGTGAGATCGATTTCAGAAGGAATCCGGATCGTAGGGGTGGCGGTGTCCATATCTTCAAACTCAAATTCATACCAATCCCAGAAGTCGCCTGCTTCCGGGTAGTGGATCCACTTGAACTGCAGGTCATCGCCGTCAGGGTCAGAGGAGTGTGAAGCATCCAGTTGGATGGAATCTCCGGGACTTGCTGTGAGATGGGGTGTGCCTTTGATCGCTGCGATCGGTGGATGATTGGCTTCATCCGGTGCCTTTACGCACCAGTCCATCCGCGCTGCAAAATCGTTTTGGTAG
>JAQVLM010000061.1 GCA_028704125.1 Opitutales bacterium | reverse complement strand
CATCACCAGGCAAGCGTATCCATTGCCTCCACCCGGGGCATTCATAAAAGGCATGAACGGAACCATTGTCGCTTGAAACAATCCCTCCCCAACTCTCCCGTTTTCGAAAAACAAAGCACGAATCAGCTCCCCCGCGCCGAGCCCCGGTTCGCCCTCAAGCGACTCAACAGCTACAGGAGTGAAGCGCGCCAATGCGGGACAGGGCTGCATGAAACCACGAGCCAATTGAGTCTGGGTAATATCACTGAAGCGGGAAAAAAAGTTCGATGCCGTAAACGGCTGAATCACCGGCATCTCGATCCAGCCTACCGGAAACCCGCCACTCTGCATGTAATACAGGTCGATCTGTTTCTGCTGATCACTCATGTAGAGCGGACCAACGGATCCGAAATAGAAAATTTTGCGCATGGGTTGAACCGGATCCCATGCATAAAAAGCGAGGGTGGCTCCATCGCCTGCATGAACCATGCGCCAGCCTCTCGGAATCGATACACTGAAGACGCCCGTGTTCGTCTCCTTCAACTCCAGTTCAGGGGCAGCGGCAGCCATCATGGTCATAGCACTGCCAACCCACACAGTAGGAACACACATCCATTCCCGCGAAAGGAGCCGCACGGATCGGAGGAGGAGAGAAATCAACGCATTCATGGAAATCAAACACATTGGGTTTAACTGAAAACGGAGGCATCTCCGGATGCCCCACGAACAGCTTCACCACTTGAAAGTTGAACCGATGATTCCATCGCGAGGATCCGGACAACACATCAACCGTTGTTGTTATAACCATAATCGGCACAACCGGGCCCGGAATAAACGATGATCATCGTTTATCCATTTTTTCGAGCTACCGGACCCATTCTTGCCCCATCGGAGACACTCCAAACATACTCAAACCCGCAAATGTCGGTGAATCCCGAAACCATCCGGATGCGCTTCATTTTCACAAACCCGCCCGGCTTCAGGCAATCCACACTCACGAAAAAGCTTTCCCCATTACTTGAATTCCGCTAAAGACCGACTTAGTGCCCGAACCTTTTTCAAAAGCCGTGTCTCAAGGATGAAACGCCCCAGTTTTACATCAATCTACATCCTGTTTTCGATATCGGTTTTCCTGCTTGGAGCATTTTCCTTGCAACGATGGGATCGCGCACTTGCCTATCTTCTTTCAAACAAGGAGGAAGGCGACATTGTCTTTCAATCGCTTCCTCAAAGCCGTGTTTCCCGCATCACGGTAAAACCACAACCCGATAGACGTAAGACCCGGTTACGAAGCCGATTGGGATTCGAGATAAGCCACAAGCTTGTCAACGCAGGCATCCACCGATAGACCAACTGTAGGCAAAATCAACTCGGCTTGATCCGGAGCTTCATAAGGGGCAGATACCCCCGTGAAATGCGGAATTTCCCCTTTCCTCGCCTTCTGGTATAGCCCTTTCGGATCGCGGCTTTCGCACACATCAATCGGCGTGTCCACGTGCACCTCCACGAAACGCGAAGGATCATGGGGACGACTATTGATGATCTCGCGGGCAATTGCGCGGTCCTCCCGGTAGGGCGAGATAAACGCGGTGATCACCACCAGTCCGGCGTCATTCATGAGCGCGGCCACTTCGGCGATGCGGCGAATATTCTCCTTCCGGTCCCCCGGGGTGAAGGATAAGTCACGGTTCAAGCCATGGCGGATGTTGTCGCCATCGAGTATGAATGCCTTGCGACCCATGGAGATCAGCCGGGCCTCAAGCGCACGGGCGATCGTGCTCTTCCCCGATCCACTGAGACCCGTCAACCAGAGGGTTTGAGACGAGTGCCCCATCAGCTTGCGGCGCTCGTCCGGACTCACCAGACTGCTCTCCCAGGTGATGTGCTTGCTACGGCTGCCCTCATTGCCCCTGACTCCCTCACGGGAAGAGGCCGGCCGCTGTTCCACGATCATCCCGGCGGCCATCGTGGCATTGCTGACCGGATCAATCAGGATAAAAGAACCCGTGTGCCGGTTTCGGCGGTAGATGTCGAATGCCATGGGGCGATGGGCCACAAAACCCACCCGGCCAATCCCGTTCATTTCAAGCTCGGGAGACGGCTCGCGGTTGAGCTGATTGATGTCGAAGCGGTACCGCACCTGATCGACGGTCACGGGAATCGTCTGTTTCGCGCACTTCAGCAGGTAAGAACGATTGGCCTCCAGTGGGGTTTCATGCATCCAAACCACCATCGCATCAAACTCGCTGTCAACGTGGGGTTGATTGTTCGGATGGCAGAGGATATCGCCCCGGCTGATGTCCACTTCGCTCTCAGTGGTCAAAACAACCGACATCGGAGCAAAAGCCTCCTTCCGTTCGCCTTCGAAGGTGACGATATTCTTGATTCGGGTGCGGCGGCCCGAGGGTAAAACCGTGATCTCATCACCCTGCCGCACGACGCCGGAGGTGATGGTTCCCGCAAATCCGCGGAAGTTCAGGTTCGGCCGCATCACGTATTGAACCGGAAAACGGAAATCGATGAGGTTTCGATCCGTGCTCAACTCCACACTTTCCAGGTATGAAAGAAGCGGACCGCCTTTATACCAAGGCATGTTGGAGCTTGCCTCCACCACATTGTCACCTTTGAGGGCCGAGATCGGTATAAAGTGAAGATCGGTGGGTTGGAATTTTGCCGCGAATGCCAGCGTATCCTTGCGGATCTTCTCATAGACCGCCTCGTCATAGCCCACAGCGTCCATCTTATTGATCGCGACCACGAGGTGTCGGATTCCCAGCAAACTCGCAATGAAACTGTGGCGCTTGGTCTGGGGCATCACGCCATGGCGGGCATCCACCAGAATGATGGCCAGATCGCAGTGACTCGCCCCTGTCGCCATGTTCCGGGTGTATTGTTCGTGCCCCGGACAATCGCAAATAATGAAACTCCGCTTCTCGGTTGAGAAGTAGCGATAGGCGACGTCGATGGTAATCCCCTGCTCCCGCTCAGCCTTGAGTCCATCGGTGAGCAGCGCCGGATCAAAGGATGAATCCGTTGTGCCATGCACCTTCGAATCCTTCATCACCGCCGCCAACTGATCCTCGTAAATCATGTGGGAATCGTACAGCAAGCGCCCGATCAGGGTGCTTTTGCCGTCGTCCACGCTTCCACACGTCAGGAAACGCAGCATGTCCTTTTCCTCATGTCGTCTCAAGTAGGCCGACACATCATTGCGGATCAAATCCTGCTCCCTGACCTGATAATTGGTATTGCTCATGGAAAAATGTCTTTCGGATGTGGATATCGTTTTCAGGGATCAGAAGTATCCGTCGCGCTTCTTATCCTCCATGCTGGACGCCCCATCGTAGTCGATGACGCGCCCTTGCCGTTCGGATGTCGTGGTGAGCAACATCTCCTGAACGATCTCTTCCAGCGTTTCGGCTTCCGACTCGATTGCACCGGTCAACGGATAACACCCGAGCGTGCGGAAACGGATCTTCTTCATCTGCGGAACCTCACCCGGCTCCATGCGCATACGCTCATCGTCCACCATGATCATGACACCATTGCGTAAAACCACCGGGCGTTCCTTGGCAAAATACAGCGGCACAATCGGAATGTTCTCGATCTGAATATAGCGCCAGATGTCCAACTCCGTCCAATCCGACATCGGGAAAACACGGATCGATTCCCCCTTGTTGATCTTGGTATTGTAAATATCCCACAACTCGGGACGCTGATTCTTGGGATCCCACTGATGGAAACGGTTGCGAAAGCTGAACACCCGCTCCTTCGCACGGGACTTTTCCTCATCCCGTCTGGCACCGCCGAAAGCCGCATCGAATCCATGCGCATCCAAAGCCTGCTTGAGCCCTTGCGTTTTCATGACCAGCGTATGCTTTTCCGATCCATGATCGAAGGGATTGATGCCCTCGCGAACCCCGTCAGGGTTTTGGTGCACGATCAATTCAAAGCCGATCTCCCGCGCCATACGATCCCGGAAAGCATACATTTCCTTGAACTTCCATCCCGTGTCGACATGCATCAGGGGAAATGGAATCTTGGCGGGATGGAAGGCCTTGCGTGCAAGATGCAGCAAGACGGAGGAATCCTTCCCAATACTGTAGAGCATCACCGGCCGGCTGAATTCCGCAGCCACTTCCCGCATGATGTGAATACTCTCGGCTTCGAGTTGCCGGAGGTGCGTGATCGTATAGTCCGTCATGATTGCAATAAACCTGAATCCCCTAACCCGGCTTCCGAACGGGCCCGGGATCCTCTTAATGGGATTTCTCTTCTGTACCCCATCCCGGTAATTGGCAACGCCAGAATCTCCACCTGCTTTCAATTATTAGCTTTTGTGGACCATAGGCTCGCTCACATGCATTCCTCGAATAGCCGTAAGCTCAGGACAAAAACCGCGCACAATTATAACCATCGCCGGAAGATTTCAGCACCAAACCAAGAATTCATACACCTTAGCAGCTTTGATTTCGTGGGTTAGATTACCCCAAGAATCCACTACCAAGCAAAACCAACCAAAAACTGCAGGCCCTATACCGGCAAATACGATATCGCTTCACATATTGTATCCGCAATGACCTCTCGCCTGACGGCTTTGACATGAAATGGAGCCATATCATGCAGCTAACGGAATTCAGGCGCTCTAAGGTCTCAGAACAGACAAGACACACATGAATTCTTGGAAACAGGCACGAACAGCGGTTCAGAGAACCCTAACCACCAAAAGCCTCAGCTTTATTCAATCCAATAACGCCTATTCGTATTGATTGACCTCTTTAAGCTGAGCAACAATTCGGGTGTTCTCGGAAACCATCACCTTTTTCTCCCAGGCGACATATCCAGGAAGACTGATCCTTACATTCCGCATGCCGGCCGGAATACTTATCGGACCGTTTGCATTGCCATAAAAAACTCCATCCACCTCAACATCGGCCATTTCCGGAACGGACTTAATATCTACAGCAACGATCTCAACATCGTTAGTTTGAGACCTAAACCCCTTGTGTTCTTTGATTCCAGAGATTATGTCATCGGTGATCTGTTCGGCTAGATCAACAAATACGCCCGTATTCGAGTTGGTCAGTCCTCCTGCCTCATTGATTACGGTGCTGGCTTTCGAGCTTCTGGAGAAAAACACTTTGCCCGTCTCGGTCTCCAGAATTTGGGCCCTCGCTCTCAGCGTCACAATGGTCGAGCGAGTGGTAACACCATAACCACGAAAGTTTTTCTCTTCCGAATCCATGGAAATAATGGTCCCGGTCAATATATAACCCGCACCCATCATCTTCCCCATACTCACCGCATCCTCAGGCTTCACCATCCCGCTATTTGTCCAACCCTGCTCTGTCATGACAGTGTCTAACTTGTCCCTTTCAAGAACTTCGAACAGCCCTGTATTGTATAGCCCTTCCTGTATCATTTCGGAAATCTTGCCCGACAGATCATAATCGTATTTTCTGTCGGTTAGACCAAAATCAACCACCACAATTCGGGGAAGCCCACTGTCGGTATCTTCGGCCGCAATCAGATTTGGCAAAAGGCCAAATCCGGCAGCAGAGACTGCTGCCACATTTACAAAACGCATAATAGTTCCAGCGAGCCGAGGGTAAGAATGAGGTTTCATAGATGTGTTATTTGTTAGTTCGAATCGGATGGTAATCAAAACAACTGAACAATATTGTGGACTGCATCCAACGAAAGATCAATACCAAACACTTTTCATCCATCCACTTCTGAGGGATTACGGCTTGACCCATGCCGCTCCATGGCGTCTCATGCGGGATTCTTTTCAGTTTCATAACTTCCAATTCGCAAAGACGATGGCGTCCCGAAATCCGGACTACAACTTCTCGGCCATTGAACCAAAATGGCAGAGCTACTGGGAACAGAACCGCGTGTTCGAGGTCACTGAAGACCCTTCGAAACCGAAGTTCTACCTGCTCGACATGTTTCCCTACCCATCCGGAGCAGGACTCCATGCCGGTCATACCGAAAACTACACCGCATCCGACATCCTTGACCGGGCGCGCCGCGCCCAAGGCTTCAATGTGCTTCACCCGATGGGATGGGATGCATTCGGGCTCCCGGCCGAACAGTATGCGATCAAGACCGGAACCCATCCGGCCCAGACCACCCACAAAAACATCGATCAGTTTCGCGCCCAAATCAAGCGCCTGGGAGTCGCAATCGACTGGAGTCGCGAGATCAATACCACCGATCCGCACTACTTCAAATGGACCCAGTGGATCTTCCTTCAGCTTTTCAAACACGGGCTCGCCTATGTCGATGAGCGGCCCGTCAACTGGTGTCCGCAGCTCGGAACCGTCCTTGCAAATGAAGAGGTGATCGATGGCAAAAGCGAGGTGGGCGGTTTCCCGGTGGAGCGGCGCGCCCTGCGCCAATGGGTGCTGCGCATCACGGCGTATGCGGACAAGCTTCTGGCGGGGCTTTCAAAGGTCAACTGGCCCGAATCCACAAAGGCCCAGCAAACCAATTGGATCGGACGCTCCACCGGCGCGACTCTGGAGTTTGCAGTGGCGGATTCCAATCTCACTTTTGAAGTATTCACGACCCGCCCGGACACGCTTTTCGGGGCCACCTACGTGGTGCTCGCACCGGAGCATCCATTGGTCGCAACGATCACCACTGCCGAAAAAAAGGCGGATGTGGATGCTTACGTTCAGGCAGCCGCGCGCAAGAGTGACTTGGACCGCACCGATCTGGCCAAGGACAAAACCGGGGTATTCACCGGAGCCTTCGCAATCAATCCGGTCAACGGAGCGCGCATTCCGGTGTGGATCGCCGATTACGTGCTCACCGGTTATGGAACCGGAGCAATCATGGCGGTACCGGCACACGATACCCGCGACTACGAGTTTGCCCGCAAGTTCGAGATTCCCATCATTCGGGTGATCTCCGCGTCGGCGGATGGATCCGATGAAGCCGCGCTTCCTTACACCGGAGATGGGTTCATGGTGAACTCGGGTTCCTACAACGGACTTCCGGTTGCCGAGGGGAAAAAGAAGATCGTTGCGGATCTCGCAAACCATGGCAAAGGTCGCGAAACGGTCAATTTCCGCCTCCGCGACTGGCTTTTCTCGCGCCAACGCTACTGGGGCGAACCCTTCCCGATCATTTGGGTGGACGAAACCGCTTACAGGGCCGCGAAAAACGCAAAAGGGGCCATCGCAGACGGGCTGCCGCCCGACCCGGTGACCTATTGCGATGAAAACGGAAAACACTGGTTCGCGATCCCGCTGACACCTGCGCAACTTCCGCTCTGTCTGCCTGATGTCAAGGACTACAAGCCCTCAGGAGACGCCCAAAGCCCGCTCGCCAACGCAACAGAGTGGGTGTCGGTCTGGATCAACATCCGCACGGGAGAAACCACCCCGGGCTCCGGTCCCAAACCTGAGGGAGAAGACTGGCATGCCGGCAGCAGGGAAACCAACACAATGCCGCAGTGGGCCGGATCTTGCTGGTATTACCTCCGCTATTGCGACCCACTGAATCCCGATGCCCTGATCGACCCGGCAAAGGAACGCTACTGGCAGGTCCCCGATTTCTACATCGGCGGTGCCGAACACGCGGTGCTTCACCTGCTCTACGCCCGTTTCTGGCACATCTTCCTGCACGAAATCGGCGTGGTTTCCACCCCTGAGCCATTCGCAAGGCTCTTCCACCAGGGTATCATCCTCGGCGAACTCGAATACACCCTCTTCCTCGACAAGAACGGACAGGAGGTCTCTTTGGATGCCATCGAAGACCCGGATCACTGGGATGGGTCCACCCGAAAGCTCAACGAGGATGAAGTCGAGAAATCGCGGGATGCGAAGGGTGATGTCTACATGTTCAAAGGGAAACCCGGGATTCGCGTCGATGCCCGCGCTTTCAAGATGAGCAAAAGCCGGGGCAATGTCGTCAACCCGGACGACTATATCCGCTCCTACGGCGCGGATTCGCTGCGCGTCTACGAAATGTTCATGGGGCCGCTGGCCGACATGAAACCATGGAGCAGCCGCGGCATCGAGGGCCCCCACCGTTTTCTTCGCAAGGTCTGGCGCCTGTTCATCGATCGCGACGGCAATCTCAGCCCATCGATTCAGGCTGGGTCCGAAGAACAGCCGGACATCGAGTCGCTGTTGCATCAGACGATCCAAAAGGTCACTTCCGACATCGATTCCCTGAGCTACAACACGGCCATCTCCCAGCTCATGATTCTGGTGAACACCCTCCAGAAGGCACCTTCCATCGCCCGGAGCACCGCCAAGGCTTTGGTTCAAATGCTGGCTCCTTTCGCGCCCCATATGGCGGAGGAGCTTTGGGAACTCCTCGGTGAGGCTCCCTCAGTGGCATACGCACCATGGCCAGTCGCCGATCCGGCCAAAATCCAGAGCCGCTCTGAAAAGATCATCTTCCAAGTCAACGGAAAGGTCCGGGGCGAAGCTGAATTCGCGCCGGGTGCCGCGGAGGAAGAGGTCAAAGCAGTGGCGTTCGCTCAGGACCGGATGAAGCCGCACCTGGAAGGCAAAACCATCGTCAAGATCATCTTTGTCCCGGGAAAGATTCTGAATCTGGTCGTTCGCTGATCATCGTCCGCCATCTGAGCCATGAGCCTGTCGCGTTTTCTTCCACCCGACTACGATCCCTCCCTACCGGTGGGGATTCTGGCCGGACGGGGATTCTACCCTTCGCTCATGGTCGGGCGCATGCGCCAGCATGGAATACCGCTCCGACTGGTGGCACTGGACGGTGAAACCGCTCCAGATTTGATCGAATCCTTCCCAAAGGAACATCGCACCCTGATCAAGGTGGGCCAACTCGGCCGGATGCTCCGCGCGATGGAGTCGATGGGCTGTAGCTACGCGATCATGGTGGGCCAGGTCAGACCCGGCCGCCTCTTCAAGGGACTTCACCCGGATTTCAAGGCCTTCCGGATCCTGCGCAGCCTCAAACAACGCAATGCGGAAACCATCTACGGTGCCGTGATCGCCGAAATGGAAAGCATCGGCGTCCACACGCTGGATGCCCGTTGCTTCATCGACGACCAACTGGCCGATTTGGGAATCATGACCGGCGGCAAGGTGCGGATCGACCCGCACACCCTGGATCATGGGATCTTTATCGCGACAGAGGTCGCACGACTCGACATCGGTCAGGGAGTAGTGGTCAAACGCGGCACGGTTTTGTGCACGGAGGATTTCGATGGCACCGATGCCATGCTGCAGCGCGCGGGCAAATACTCGACCCGAGGGAAACTGCTCATCAAGACCGTGAAACCACGCCAGGATTACCGCATCGATGTTCCCGTCTTCGGCGAAACCACCCTGCGGCATATGAAGGAAGCAAAGGTGGAATTTGCGGCCCTTGCGGCGGACCGCACAATCCTGATCAACAAGCCGGCTGTCATCGAACTCGCACGCAAGCTCCGCATCCAGCTCATCGGATTTGACACCACCGGCATCTCTCCAACCGAAACTCCCGCTTGAGTCCAGGGCCAGCCACCCGGCGACAAAAAAAACCGGAACCCCTCAACGGGAATTCCGGTTAACAAAGTCAGAGACTTGGATGCTTGATTGCTCAGGCCGCTTTTTCAGCGAGTGCCTTCTTGGCAACGTCCACCAGCTGGGCAAATGCCGCAGCATCGTGAATGGCAAGCTCCGAAATCGCCTTGCGGTCCAATCCAACGTTGGCCATGCGCAGACCCGCCATGAACTGACTGTAGCTCAACCCAAGTGGACGGCACGATGCGTTGATGCGCACGATCCAAAGCTGACGGAAATCCGCCTTCTTCTTGCGACGGTCCCGATAGGAACTCTGCTCGGCACGTTCCACTGCGCCCTTGGCGTAGCGGTAGAGACGGGACTTATTTCCGAAATACCCTTTGGCCTTCTGGAGGACCTTCTTCCTCCTGGCTCTGGATGCGGGTGTGGTGTTTACTTTTGACATGACGAGTGGTCTTTCTTGTGTGCTTTTGGACGAGCCCGGAGAAACAACTGCCCGGACAAGTACCGAATTGATTCAAATGCAACGATTAACGATTAGAGAAACAGTGCCCTGCGATACTGGCGGGTGAAACCCTCCGATACTGCCTGATCCTGAGTCGCCTTGCGGAGTTGCTTGGTTCCCTTGTTCCGCATCATATGACGATGTCCCGGAGTCCGGCGCATCATCTTGCCGGAACCCGTGATCTTGATGCGTTTAGCGATCGATTTTCTGGTTTTAAGCATGGGTCAAATGAATTGAAACTGTTAGATATGGCCTTCGGCACAAGGCAGAGCAAGTTCAAAATATGCTTTTTTCAATCCGACACCTTTTTCCGAATATCTCCGGGGATCACACGTCAAAAAAAGCATCGACTGCCATCCGATTTGACTCATTATTCATATTATCGACCCTTCATCGGCCACAGCTATCATCCTGACACACCGTGACCATGCGCTATCAAGCATTAGCAGATTTTGCTGTCAACTACCCTCATCCGCTCAGACTGACCAAGGGAGAACAGGTCAAGGTGGCCCAACGCGACCGCATGTGGCCGGAGTGGATTTGGATCACCAACGCGAACGGCCTGAGTGGATGGGTTCACGAAAGCCAACTCACCATCGAAGGTAATGTGGCCCATGCCGCCGAAGCATCCAACGCACAGGAGATCTCTCTGCGAAAAG